>NZ_JBNFOJ010000038.1:0-15461 GCF_057364705.1 Brevundimonas sp. CURTG3B2_SDJG | reverse complement strand
CCGCCTCCACCGGCGACACGGCCTCGATCCGCGCCCCCGGCGTCGCCATCGACGCCAACGACCAGGACGCCAGCGTGCGCCTGCCGGGCATCAGCATCGACGCCAAGGGCGACAACGCCAGCGTCCGCATCGGCGGCTTCCACATCGACGCCAACGACAGCACGGGCAGCGTGGACATCCAGGGCGGCGGCGACGGCGACAATGTCAGCGTCCGCGCCCAGAACGACAGCTCCGAGGTTCGCGCCGTGTCCGGCGGCGAGGCCACCCGGGCCAGCTGGATCCTCACCGACAACCGGCCGTCGGCCGAAGGCTGGCGCCTGGTCGGCTACGAGGCCCGCGGCCCCGTCGGAGGCCCCCTGGTGGTCGCCACCGTCCGCTCGCGCGACCGCAACCGCGGCCGGGTCTTCGACGACGCCCGGGAGCTGGTGACGCTCAACGTCGGGGAATAACGCCCCCGGCGCCCTTGATCGCGCCGTCCCGATGGGTCACGACGTGCGGCCACGCACTGGATACCGTCTTGGCCGTCTCTTCCCGCTCCTCGTCGAAGTCTCCCAGCAAGCAGCCCCGGGCCTGGCAGCGGATGCTGTCCGGCCGCAGGCTGGACCTGCTCGACCCCTCGCCCTTCGACATCGAGATCGAGGACATCGCCCACGGCCTGGCCCGGGTCGCCCGCTGGAACGGCCAGACCACCGGCGAGCACGCCTTCTCGGTCGCCCAGCACTCCTGCGTGGTCGAGGAGATCGCCGCCCACATCCAGCCGGGCCTGGAGCCGAAATGGCGCCTGGCCGCCCTGCTCCACGACGCCTCCGAGTATGTGATCGGCGACATGATCTCGCCGTTCAAGGCCGCCCTGGGCATGAACTACAAGGCCTTCGAGGCCCGGCTCGAGGCCGCCATCCACCTCCGCTTCGGCCTGCCGCCCAAGAACCCGGTCGAGATCAAGACCCTGATCAAGAAGGCCGATCGGGCCTGCGCCTACTTCGAGGCCACCCAGCTGGCCGGCTTCAACAGGACCGAGTCCCTGGCCCTCTTCGGCGCCCCGCCCGCCGGCTACGACCTGACCATCGACCCCCTGCCCGCGCCGCTGGCCCAGCAACGCTACCTGGAGCGCTACCGCGTCCTGGCCGAGGCGGTCGGCCTCGTCCCCGCTCCCGACGCCTGGCACACGGAATAGCCATGGCCGAGCAAGGGGTCCGCATCGGTCTGTCGGCGGTGGTCATCGCCCTCCGCGACGGCCAGGCCTGCGTCCTGACCACCATCGGCGACGACGGCGCCTGCGCCCTGCCCTTCGGCCCCTTCGACCCGGCCCGCGACCGCACCTTCGAACTGGCGCTGCGGGCCTTCGTCACCGCCCAGACCGGCTTTCGCCTGGGCTTCGTCGAGCAGCTCTACACCTTCGGCGACCTGGGCCGCGGCAGCCCGCGCGCCACCGCCCGGTCCGGACGTCATCGCGAGGTCTCGGTCGGCTACCTGGCCCTCACCGCCGACGCCGCCGACGTCCCCCTCGCCGAGGCGCGCTGGACGCCGGTGCTGGACATCTTCCCCTGGGAGGATCGCCGCGACGGCGCGCCCGGATGCGTGCCCCTGCTCCTGGAGCGCCTTCTGGCCTGGGCCGCCGGCGATCCCCGCCGCCTGGCCCGGGTCGAAACCTTTCGCCGCCGGCCTCGGCGCCGCTGGAACGAGGGCCGGGGTCCTGGAGCGCTACGAACTGCTCTACGAGGCCGGTCTGGTCGCCGAGGCCGCCCGCGACCAGGACCGCCCCGTCCCCGACGCCGCGCCCGGCGTGACCATGGCCTCGGACCACCGCCGCATCCTGGCCACCGGCCTGGGCCGCCTGCGCAGCAAGCTGAAGTACCGCCCGGTCCTCTTCGACCTGATGCCCGCGGCCTTCACCCTGTCCGAGCTCCAGGCCGCCGCCCGAGGCCGTCGCGGGCCTGTCGCTGCACAAGCAGAACTTCCGCCGCGGCGTCGAGCGCACCGGCCTGGTCCAGCCCACCGGCCGCCTCTCCGCCGCCACCGGCGGACGCCCCGCCGAGCTGTTCCGCATCGTCGAGGGCGACCTCACGACCGGCGAGGCCCTGGGCCTTCCGCTTCCCGCCTTGCGCTGACGATTTTCGTCATTTCGGCGCTTGCGGCGCACGCCCTCCCCCATTAGAGAAGCCGCTCGCTCGACCAAAGCGTATCGGCCCCGCGGAGAGGTGGCAGAGTGGTCGAATGTACCGCACTCGAAATGCGGCGTGCCTTTACGGGTACCGTGGGTTCGAATCCCACCCTCTCCGCCACCGCCCTGTTCGCCGCTGTCCAAACCGGACAAGAATGCCCGGTTAACGGTAAGTAATTCCTCGCTTTACCCACTACCGCTGTCCGCCAATGCGTGCCAGAATTCGCCGCAATCCGCGACCGGCGCGGGGGTAGACATTGCGGGCAGTCGATCGTCTCTCGGCAAGGGCGGTGGCCAGCCTGAAGGAGCCTGGAAAATATCCCGACGGCGCTGGGCTCTACCTCCAGGTCGCGCCGGCGGCTCGAAATCCTGGATCTTTCGCTACCGGGTCGGTCCGCGCGAACGCGAGATGGGACTGGGCTCCCTGCTTACGGTGTCGCTCGCTGAAGCGCGAGAGGCCGCTCTGCAGGCCCGCAAGCTCCGTCACAAGGGCATCGACCCCATCGAAGCCAGGCAGTCGGCTGACCTTGAGAGAAAGGCCGAAGCGGCGCGAGCGATGACGTTTGACGAGGCGGTGACCGCCTATCTGAAAACTCGCACGGGAGTTCACGAGAACGCCAAACACGCGGCCCAATGGCCGAGCACGCTGAAAACCTACGCGTCACCGCATTTCGGAAAAGTTCCGGTGAATCGCGTCGATACGCCCATGATCATCGGCGCGCTGGAGAAGATCTGGACGACCAAAACGGAGACCGCCAGCCGGGTACGGGGACGGATCGAGCGTGTCCTCGATTGGGCTACGGTCAGCGGCCTTCGGCAGGGCGAGAACCCGGCTCGCTGGAAGGGTCATCTGGACATGCTCCTTCCGGCCAAGAGCAAGGTCGCCAGGGTCGAGCACCACACGGCCCTGCCTTTTGGGGAGGTCAGCGCCTTCATGGAGACCCTCAGGGCCCAGGCCGGCCACGCCGCAAGAGCACTGGAGTTTACAATCCTCACCACGGCGCGGACCAGCGAGGTTATCGGGGCCACCTGGAAGGAAGTGGACCTCGACGCCGCAGTCTGGACCGTGCCCGCGGAGCGCATGAAGGCGAAAAAGGAACATCGTGTGCCGCTGTGCGCGAAGGCCGTGGCGCTGTTGAGGTCGATATCAGCGGGCGGCGCCGATACGCCGTTGTTCGAAGGTCAGCGCGCCGGTCGGCCGCTCAGCAATATGGCCATGCTCAAGATGCTTGAACGCATGGGACGGAAGGACCTGACGGTCCACGGGTTTCGCAGCACCTTCCGGGACTGGGCCGCTGAATCCACCGCCTACCCCAACGAAGTCGTCGAGATGGCTCTGGCCCACACGGTCGCCAACAAGGTCGAGGCAGCCTACCGGCGCGGCGATCTGTTCGAGAAGCGGAGGGCTCTGATGGAGGATTGGGGGAAGTATGTTTCCAGGAGCCAATAACCGGTCACCCGACGATTTTTGCGACGATCCGGTTCAGTTCGATGCCGAGTTCGAAAGGCAGCTGGGCCTCTGTCTGTCGGGCAAGCCGAACAGGGCGGCGGAATGGATCTTCGCCAAAGGTGAACTCCAGCTCCGGGTGGCGGAAGTCTTGATATCCGGAGAACACGACCCGGCGTTGGCGCCTCGGCACTCCCTTACGAAGGCCGAGCAAACGAGAAAGAGGAAACAGATCGAGATAGCCGGCCGCTATCTAGCGGTGCTGACGGAGTTTCAGCAACGGACAGGCGCCCACCCGGACCTGGCTCGACTGTTCGGCATGATCGTTCCGATGGCCTTCGCCACAGGCATGGCCTGTCATGAAGTCTCTCAGCGAAATCAGGAGCTGCTCGGCGGCCAAGCCTACCTCGAGGCGTGGAAATCTGCGCGCGCAAGGACGGCAAGGCGCTCTGCATCCATGCGGGCCAGCTGGAAGGAAAAGCTCACCCCGACGCTCCAGCTGTTTCTGAAGAACTATCGCGGAACCCACACCTATACCGCGATGGCCAGGCGGTTCCTCGCAGAGAACCCGGCCATCGATCGCAAGGAAAGGCCCATCCGTGAGCTGATCCGGTCGGTGCTCGTTAAGAAATCGGACACCACCCTGGATTCCCGTTCGTCGACGAACGGTTGCTGACAACGGCCCCCCGCTGCGTACTTGTGTCGTCGCCTCAAACCGGAGACGACACTCATGCAAACCCTTCCCCCGCCCTCTGTGGCCGCTCTGACGGTCAACGAGTTCTGCCGCCGCTATTCCGTGTCGCGGACCACCTTCTACGATCAGGTGAAGGCCCGCCGCCTCGAAGTTCGGAAGGTCGGCCACAAGTCGATCGTACTGACCGAGGAGGCTGAGCGATGGCTGGCCGCCCTGCCCTCCTCCTCCGGTCCTCGCGGATCGACGGAGGTCTCGCGATGACCGGACCGAAACCCTCGCGCAAGCTCCACAAGGAACGCCTCAACATCCGTCTGTCGAACGGGAGCGCGGAGTTCCTCCGCCTCTACGCCAGCAAGACCGGATGCACCATCAGCGAACTGACCGAGGGGATCATCGGCGAATACCGCGCCACACAGGAGAACTATTTCATCAAGAGCGCGGCCTATTTCGGCTTCATCAACGCCGCGCTCACCACCATGGTGGTCACCCGGCTGTTCGAGCCGCAGAACGTGCTCACGGACTCTGTCGATCGCATCAAGCTGGAGATCTCCAAGGAGGCCAGCCGGCTTTTCGGGGAGCAGCCCCCCGCGCCGTTCCCGGACGATTGCTCCTGGTCGGGCGACGACCGCCTCTGGCGGCTCCATCAGGCATTCGCGGCGCATTACCTTCGGCGAACGGGGGATCTTCCTCAGATCCACAACATGCGATGATCTCGACCGCTCAGAGGTCGGTTCAGCGTCGTTACAACCGCCGCCTGAACCTTGCGCTGATGTTCCTTTGGGGGCTTGTCCTGCTGCGTACTGGGCTTGTCGCGCTCGGCTACGCCGTGTTGGCGCTCATCGGGGACGTCCAGACCGTGCTTGGGGCGCCGTTTCCAGACACGCTCCAGACGCGCCATCCGGATGGGCTCATGATCGATCTCACGGTGGCAGACCTGCGGCAGGCCTGGTGGGTCGCGCCACACCTCGCAAGGGCGGAACAGTTCTTCGCCCTTGGCGCGCTTGGGTCCCTGCTGTTCTACATGCTGAAGGAGCTCGTCATGCTGCGCTACAGAGCGCGGCACGACCTGGTTCTCAATGCCCGTCTCGACCAGGCGATCGACACCATTGAAGACGTCGTCACAAAGCAGTGGCCTTCCCTCCTCACCCGGGCCGTCATTTGGGTTCACAGTCGGTCGGAACGTCTGTTGGTGGCAGCAACGAGACGCCGACTGGCCGTGTCCAGGACACACGTCTCGCGAGACCACACGCCATCTCACATCGTTGCGGATGTGACCCCAGATATGAGGGACGTACCGACTGATGGTTCTGGGCAGAACGAGCCCGCCTTGGCGGCTAACGATGCCGTCATAGAGCCCGACATCGCAAGTGAGACCGAGCGCGACACTGAGGCCAGCGAACCGCCCTCATCGGATGTCTCATCGCCGCCTTACCCAAACACGTTTTTCACGCGGTTTTGAGCGTTGCGTTGCAAAGCGGAGCCAAGGGGGAGCCTGCGCAACACCCTGATCTGACTTGCCTTTTCAGAACCACCCACAGAATGGCGAGTTCTGGCGCCGCTTTGGCGCCAACAGACGCGACTTTTTCTCCCATAGCTTCAATAACTTACCGAAACCGCAGGTGTGCGTAGGGTGTGCACCGTTCTCAGCAGAACGGTTTCTCTAGAGAGGCCCCGCCCGGGAGCGCATTTCTTGAACGTGAAAGCGCGACCTATGATCGGCCCACTCGCGCCTCTAGGCCGGCGGAAACAGCTCCTACTTTGGCGTTGAAAACGGCCCGCCCAGAGCCAAGTGTCGAGAACAAACCGACCCCTCAGCAGCTATCCGATGAGCTGCTGCTCGAACTGTCGGTTGAGCAAGACGATGAGGTATCGCTGACCAACGAGATCGCCGTCACCGTGAGCACCGTGCCGTCCTCCCGCGCCGAAGCAGAGTTCTCCGACAATCCGCTTTTGGACACCTCGTCGGAATGTTGGACGCCACCAAGCGCTAGGGCGAAAGCTCCAACGATAACCAGGATCGCGATGCCAATCAGAATTAGCATGTCGAATACGGACTCCTTCCTGATTTGCGACCAGTTGAGCGGCGTTCAAAAATCCTGATCTGTCGCTTCGACGACCGCAGGTTCGGGCCGTCCGTCCGGATTCCGGGCGGGAGCCCGAGGGCCTGAAGCTTGGCTGGCCCTTCCTCCTTCCAAAGCTCCGAGAACAGCGTGGGCGCCCCGTCCGGATCGGCCTGCAAACCTACTACGCAGTCGTGGAGATACTCGAGTTCGGCCACCTCGTCGTAGAGAGCCCAAGGCTCCTCCATGGCCTCATGAAACCGCGACTGCCGTGAATATCTCAAGCGGCTCCGCAAGTCGTCCCAACGAGCTTGCAGCTGAGAGAGCCGTTCCCTGGCGCCGACACGCTGGCTCTGCGGCAAGCTGAGGTCCAGGTAGCTTTCGATGGTCGCCTCAGCCCCACTGCACGCCCGTTGAACCGCCGCGATGTGGCGGCTGAGCCATTGGCGATGAATGTCAGCGAGCAGGCGTCGATCCGTATGGTCGAGCCAAGGTGAAAGGTCGACGGCAATATCCCCGTGCCACCCGGCTTCTTTCTCCACGAATAGATGCTGGCCGAGGATTTTTAGACCCTGCTCAATGGTGTCCTGATCTTCAGGAAAGTCAGATGTCTGAAAGACGATCCGACGATGATCGTAGGGGGATGCTCGCAACCTCCGCATCCACAGAAGCAATACCTGCCGGAACGTGCGACTGGCGCTCTCCGGCAATCCGGCCACCGTCGCACGCCGCATGAGCTCCAGCGAGATCAAACGGAGAAGTTCATCGAGCTCGGTCCCTGCGAGATGAGATCCCGCGCCGATGACCGATCCGATTGGCCCATAGTCCTCGCCCAGAGAGTCCCGCTCGCTCATCAAATGCCGCCGCACAAATCACACTGATAGTGTGTAGAGCCGAACAGCGGCCTGCCGCAACCAAGGGCGTGGCAAAATCCCCAGATCTTCTGGCACTCGGATTGCGCGTCCGATCAGCGCGGCAGATCGCTGGCATGAGCCAAGAGGAACTCGCACACCGTTCCGGCCTGCATCGCAACTACATCGGTGGAATAGAGCGTGGTGAACGGAATGTAGGGGTTCTGGCGCTCGTGGAAATTGCCCGTGCGCTGAAGATGGGCCCAGCAGCTTTCTTTGAGAAGTGGCCGGATTCGGCGGCTGAACGTCAATAGGTCCCTGGAGCAGGCATGGCGATGTCCGCTTTCGACCCATTGCGGACATCGGCGATAGCCCACAAGCTCGCGTGATGGGAACAAAGTTCAGCGCCGAAGACGCCGGGGCCTATGAGGCTCTTGACCGCCTGCTATTCCGGCAGTGGGATCCGATTGGCGTCTATGAAATGGACGGGCCTGAAAACGAGTATCAGGCTTACCTGCCGCGCTTCTGGGAGTTGGTGCGGTCCGGCTCGTCAGAAACGGATATCGTCCAGTATCTCGCTGAGATCGAGCGAGATCGGATTGCGTTCGAGACCAGTGACGAGCATCGGCTGGACATCGCTCGGAAGGCAGTCGCTTTGGTGGCCGCGTGGAGATTACCTGTCCGACCGTAGCAAATGGTCAGAAACCCGCCGTGCAGCGACCGTCTGCTCCCGACCCATTGCGGACATTCAGGGGCGCGCCTCTGCTTCTCGGATCATTTCGTCGAGAACTTCGCTGGATACTGTTGAGGTCCTCGAACGCGGAGCGGTCGCTCTTTGGTCGCCATTGCCCTCGCCACTGATCCGGACGCCTCCATCAGTCTTGGAAAGCGTGAAGACGAATGGCATCGCCGGGTTGCCCCGGGGCCGAGACCACAATCAGCGTCCGCCGGTCTGCGCATCCGTAGGTCAGCCACTCGGTGCCGCCGAACGAGCGTTGTATCGGCCCCGCCATGGGCCCAGATGTGCCTCGGCTTGAACGACGCCTTGGGGCCGATCAGACTGCCGGCGTTTCGTGGGCGCTTGGGTTGGATGAACAAGTCAGACTGGCGCATGGCCAACCTCCATCGAGGTCGCCCTCTGTCGCTGAAATGTACTCCTGCCGCTGCCTTCCAGCGCCAGGAGCTGGCCGGGTCGGCAGGCCTATCTTCGGCCACGCAGCCGCATATCAAGTATCGCGCGGCGCGGACGCTGGGCGGCGTATAGGAGCCGTTGGCGGCCAGTTTATCCCTGCACAAGTTACCGCCGACGTCCGTTCTGGAAACCTCTGCCGAGATAGGAGTTCGTTTAGGCTGATCGTCCCATAATGCCTTGGGGGCGCTTTGAACGAGGTCAGACGCCCGATGTCGATAAGCCGCATCCTGATCGCCGACGACGATCCCCTCTTGCGGGCGCTGCTGGTCCATCGGCTTTCGGCTGAGGGCCATGAAATCATGACCGTGGAGGACGGCGCCCAGGCGTTGGCGATGATCGGGGAGCAACGGCCCGACCTAATCGTCCTCGACGCCCTGATGCCGGTGATGGACGGTTTCGAGGTTCTGCGCCGGATCAAGGCCGGCGGCGTAACCCACGCCCCCGTGATCATGCTGACCGCGCTGAAGCGCGAGCAGGACATCGTTGGCGCCCTGCGATTGGGCGCTGCGGACTATCTGGTGAAGCCCTTTATCCCCGACGAACTCGGCCATCGCATTCGCCGGTTGCTCCAGTCGGACCCGGCCGAGGGAGCCGCCCGTGATCGTCGCGCCTGAACCGGCTCCGATCGTTCAGGCCGATCCGCAAAGCCTCTACCGGTCCGCGGTGGCGGACCGGGTCGCGGGCCGGCCGGAAGCCGCCGTAGCCAAGCTGGAGCAGGTTCTGGCCGCCCGACCCGAAGACGTCGACGCCCGCCTAAACCTCGGCCTGGCTCTTTTGGCGCTGGATCGTCTCGATTCGGCCGAAACGGCCTTTCGGGGCGTCGTCGAACGGGCGCCGAGCTATGCCGAGGCCTGGGCTGGGCTGGCCCGGATCGCGCAGCGGCGAGGTGATCTGAATGCGGCGCGGGGACTGGCCGAACAGGCGCGCCGCGCCGCGCCCGAAAGCGCCGAGATCGCCGCGCTGCAGGGGGCGCTCAAGCCCACGCCGGAGTGGCGGGTGGACCTTTCCACTGCCCGTAGCCGGCTTTCCGGAGGCCTGCCAGACTGGACCGAGACCCGGCTGTCCGGTTCGCGGCGCCTGGGCGCCGGCTGGACCGGCGGCCTTACCGTCGAGGCCACGGAGCGGTTCGACGACAGCGACGTCTACCTCGAGGCCCGGCTGGACAGGACCTACGGGCGCGGCGCGGCCTACGTCGCGGTGGGTGGCGCGTTCGACGCCGACTACCGGCCCGAGCTCGCTCTGCTGGCCGGCGGGGAGATGCGGCTCGTCGGCAAGCTGAACGCCACGCTCGATGCCTCGATCGCCCGCTATCCGACCGGCACGGTCACCGGCGTCCATCCAGGTCTGGCCACGGATCTCGCGGGTGGTCGCGTCCGGGCGGCGGCGCGGTGGATCAACCTCTGGGACGAGAACGACGACTACCGGAACGGCTGGGCGGCCACCGCACGCTGGCAGGCGGCGGACCGGTTCGCGCTGCAGCTGGGCTACGCGGACGCGCCCGAATCCTCGGACGGCGCGACCGTAGACGTGAGCGCATGGAACGTCGGGACCGAAATCGGCCTCACTGACCGCCTTGTGCTCCGGCTCGGCTATCTGGCGGAAGACAGGGACGCCTACGACCGCGAAGAGTTGTCGCTCGGCCTCGGCTGGCGGTTCTGATGAGCCCCTTACCGCTTATCTGGTCGACTTCGCTGGCCCTGGCGGTCGCCGCCCTGATCTGGATGGCCGGCCTGATCGTCGGCCGGCTCCTGAGGGAGCGCGCCGAGGGGATACGGGAGCGGGATAAGAGAGCGATCCAGAAGGCCTTCCTCGACATAATGAACGGGTCCGGCGACGCGATCGCGCGGCTGAGAAGGGTCCAAGGACGGGCGCGCCTGATGGCTGAGACGCTTCTGGAGGTGATCTCCTTGGTGCGGGGCGCGGAACGGGATCGGCTGATCTCCGCACTCGCGGCCTTCAACGTCGACCACGTCTTTCGCCAACGATTGTTCCGCGGCTCTTTCGCGGGCCGGATCGCCGCGGCAGAGGCCCTGGCCGTCTTTCCGGGGGTCGGTTCCGCCACAGCGCTGCGTCAGGCGCTGGCTTCGGAAAGAAGGAGCGAGCTGCGCGTCGGCGTCCTGAGGTCGCTGATCGAACTGGGCGAGCCGCCCTCACTCGCCGAGGTGCTCGCCGATGTGGCGGGCCGCAGGGCGTCGGACTCCTTGCTCTATCTGCCCCTGATCGCCCGGCTGGTGGCGAATGATCCGATGACGGCGCTGAGAGCGTTCGGCGACTCGCGGCTTGCTATCGAGCCTCGCGTCATCCTCGCGGAAGCGCTTGGCACCAGCGGCGACTACCGCGCCCTCGAACCTCTTTGCCTGGCGACACGGGCACCTGATGTCGAGCTGCGCATCGCTTGCATTCGGGCCTTGGGCATGTTGGGCCACCCCGGCGCCGAAACGGCTGTCCTTGCAGGTCTCGACGACCAAGTCTGGATGGTCCGCTCCGCCGCGTGCGAGGCCGCCGGACGCATTGGCCTTCGCTCCTCAATCCCGCTTCTGGCGCGTCAGCTCCGCGATGAAGTCTGGTGGGTCCGCTTCAGGGCCGGTGAGGCGCTGGCGGCGCTCGGGGACACAGGGCGGGAGCAACTGCAGATGGTTGCTGCGACCGGAGACGACTTGTCCCGGCGCGCAGCCTCCATGATCCTGGCCGAGCGCGGCCTGGCGGCGGCAGCCGCCTGATGGAATCGATCATCCCCATTCTCACGCTGATGGCCGAGCTGATCGCGCTGTTCGTGATCGCCACCGGGCTGCTCCAGAACGGCATCTATCTCATCCAATTGGGACTCGCGGCAGCGGCTCTGATCGAGACCCCGCCAGCCGCCTCCGGGGGTCTGCTGTGGCGGCGCTATTCGGACGCCGCGCCGCCCATCGCCCTGCTCGCCCCGGCCTACAACGAGGCCATGACGATCGCCGAAAGCGTCCGTTCCCTGCTGTCTCTGCACTACCCCAGCTTCGAGGTGATCGTCGTCAACGACGGTTCGCGCGACGAAACCCTGCAGGTCCTCATCGATACGTTCGAGCTGCGGCCGATCCACCGCCACTACGAGCTGGCCATCGACCACGCACCGATCCGCGGTGTGTACGGCGCCAAGCACCAGCCGCGTCTGATCGTCGTGGACAAGGAGAACGGCGGCAAGGCGGACGCCCTCAACGCCGGCATCAACGTTTCGCGGGCGCCGATCTTCTGCTCAATGGACGCCGACTCCCTGCTGGAGCCCGACGCCCTGCTCCGCGCCGTCCGTCCGTTCGTGGAAGACCCCGAGCGCACTGTGGCGGTCGGCGGGACGGTGCGGATCGCCAACGGCTGCACCATTTCGCACGGCCGGGTGGTCGAGGTCCGGCCGCCTCGCAACCTGCTCGCCCTGCTGCAGACGGTTGAATACCTCCGCGCCTTCCTGATGGCGCGGCTGGCATGGAGCCGGATCAACGCCCTGACCATTATCTCCGGCGCCTTCGGCCTGTTCCGCCGCGCCCGGGTCATCGAGGCCAGGGGCTACACTCACGGGACCGTCGGCGAGGACATGGAGCTGGTGGTCAAGCTCCACCGCCTGATGCGCGACAAGGGGCTGCCCTACCGTGTCGCCTTCGTGCCCGAACCGGTGTGCTGGACCGAGGCGCCCGAAGACCTGCGCGTCCTCGGCCGCCAGCGGGCGCGCTGGCATCGCGGGGCGCTGGAAACCTTCGAACGTCATAGCGACGTCCTGACCAAGCCTCGCTATGGCCGGCTTGCCGTGGTCGGCTTCGGCTACATCCTGCTGGTCGATGTGCTAGGCCCCATTGTCGAGCTTCTCGGCTATCTCCTGATCCCGATGTTCTGGGCGGCCGGCGTGCTGTCCATTGAGTATCTGCTGGCCTTCGTCGCCGTCAGTTTCACCTTCGGCGTGGTCATTTCCGTCGGCGCTCTGGCGCTGGAGGAGTCCGAGCTCCGGCGTTTCCCCCGCGCCCGCGACTTGGTGTTGCTGACGGCCGTCGCTGTGCTGGAAAATTTCGGCTACCGCCAGCTCAACAACCTCTGGCGGCTGCGCGGCGTCTGGCAGTACCTCCGCCGCAGCCAATCGTGGGGCACAATGACCCGCAAGGGCTTTGCGCCGGCCAAAGGGGCGGTCGGATGACCAACCCTGACTTTATCGAAGTCGAACGCCAGCGCCTCGGTGCCCTCTATTCCTTGCGCCTGCTCGACACTCCGCCGGAGCCGCGTTTCGATCGCCTGACCCGCCTGGCGGCCAGCCTTTTCGAAGTGCCGACCGCCCTCATATCCCTCATCGACGAAGATAGGCAGTGGTTCAAGTCGCGACACGGCATGGAGCTCTGCGAGACGAAGCGCGAAGACGCCTTCTGCAACCGCGCGATCCAGATGCCGGCTGGCAGCGTGATGATCGTTCCCGACGCCACGCAGGATTCCCGGTTCGCGGATAACCCCTACGTCACCGGACCGGACCATATCCGCTTCTACGCCGGGGCCGTGCTGTCGACCTCGGAGGGCCACAACCTCGGCACCCTCTGCCTGATCGACATCAAGCCGCGGACTTTCGACAAGGCAGACGAGGAGCGCCTACGGGAACTCGGCGATCTGGTTTCGGAACAGATCGAGGTGACGGCCGAACGCCTCGTGGCCGAAGAAAAGCGGCGGTTGCTCGAACTGGCTGAAGCGGTGTCGCGCGTCGGCCATTGGCGCTGGCGGCTCGACACCGGCGAACTGGACTGGTCCGACGAGGTCTACCGCATCTACGGTCTCCCGATCGGCAGCCCGGTGACCCGTGACGATCTGAGCGGCTTCTATTCGACGGAAGAGCGGGCCGACCGCGACGCCTTCATCCGTCGGATTCTGCGTGACGGCAGCGGAGAAGAGTTCGAGACTTTCGTCCGCCGACCGGACGGGGCGACCCGACGGGTCGTGTTGAGCGCCCTTCGCCAGATGACGGATGAGGGCCGTGTCGAAGCCCTGTTCGGAATCGTCCAGGACATCACCGAGAGACACACCGTCATCCAGCGACTGCGGCGCAGCGAGAGCCGTTACCGGTTGCTTGCCGATCATATGGACGACGTCATCACCCGCCTGCGTCCTGACGGCCGCAGCAGCTACATTTCCCCCGCGGTTACGCGGTTGCTCGGCTACCGGCCCCCTGAAATGGCAGGCCGCCCGGCGCAAGACTTCGTCCATCCCGAGGACCGGCCGGCGCTCCTGGCCGCCTTCCAGAAAATGGCCGGCGGGTTGAAACGCTGCACCCTTCAGCAGCGCGCCCTTAAGAGGGATGGTGGATGGGTCTGGGTAGAGACCAGTTTCCAATCCGTGACGGGCACCGACGGCGAAACGGTCGAGGTCATCGCCGTTATCCGCGACATCTCCGAGCGCCGGCGGCTCGAGGAGGAACTTCGCCTGGCCCTCGGCGAGGCCGAGGCCGCCTCCGAGACTAAGTCGCGGTTTCTGTCGAACATGAGCCACGAACTGCGCACGCCATTGACCAGCGTCATCGGCTTCGCTCGCATCCTGCAATCGCGCGACGGCCTCGGCCCGGTAGAACGTCAGTGCGCCGACCGCATCCATTTGTCGGGCGAGGTGCTGCTTTCGATCATCAACGACATCCTCGACTATTCGAAGTTGGAAGCGGGAGCGGTGACGCTGGAGGCTCGTCCTTTCAAACTGTCGCCCCTGTTTCGCGAGGCCGCGGAGGTCATCCTCGGCCAACTCGAGAGCAAGGGCCTCTGGTTCTCGCAGGACGTCGCACCCGCCGTCCCGCCTACCCTCGTCGGCGATGCCGGCCGCCTGCGTCAGGTTCTGCTCAACTTCCTCGGCAATGCGGCGAAATTCACCGAGAAGGGCGGCGTCAGCCTGTTCGCCGACGCCGTCCCGGATCCTAAGGGCGGAGTCGTGCTGACGGTCAGGGTCTCCGACACCGGAGTCGGCATTGAGCCCGAAGCGGCGGAGGGCCTGTTCGAACGTTTCGTCCAGGCGGACCAGTCCACCAGCCGCCGCTTCGGGGGCACGGGTCTCGGCCTCGCCATCAGCCGGGAGCTGATCGAGCTGATGGGCGGCCGGATCGGCGTCAGCAGCCTTCC
This sequence comes from Brevundimonas sp. CURTG3B2_SDJG, assembly GCF_057364705.1. Classification (NCBI taxonomy): domain Bacteria; kingdom Pseudomonadati; phylum Pseudomonadota; class Alphaproteobacteria; order Caulobacterales; family Caulobacteraceae; genus Brevundimonas; species Brevundimonas sp. CURTG3B2_SDJG. The sequence goes on along the minus strand of NZ_JBNFOJ010000038.1, from coordinate 958 downwards.
GGGGCAGGGCTCGACCTTCTGGTTCGAGGTCCCTCTCGGCCTGCCGGAGTAGTGCGATGTCGAAACTGATCGTTCTGCACGTCGATGACGACACGAATATTCGGGCTCTCACCGCCCTTGCGTTCGACCTCGCGGGCGACACGGTGGTCCACTCGGCTGCCTCAGGCGCGGAAGCGCTCCGGCTTCTAGCGGACGGTATCCGGCCGGACCTCCTTTTGCTGGACGTCATGATGCCCGACATGGACGGTCCTGGCCTGTTCGACCGGATCAGGGCCGGACCGGACGGCACTGCCGCGCCGGCCATATTCATGACCGCTCAGACCCAAGACCATGAGCGCGCGGCGCTCCTCGCGCGGGGCGCAATTGGCGTGATCATTAAACCGTTCGACCCGATGACGCTCGGAGCCCAGGTTCGAACTCTTCTGGAAAATGCCTTGTGACGGATCCGCTGGAAGCTCTCCGCGCGCAGTTCATCGACCGCTGTCGGGCCGACCTGACCAGACTGGAGTCACTCCCGGAAGACGCCGATGAAGTGACCCCTATTGTTCATCGTCTCGCCGGGGCCGCAGGTTCGTTCGGGTTCCCGGAAGTGAGCAAGGTCGCAGCGGAGATCGACCTCCGAACGAGAAACGGCATTCATCCCTCTGGCCGTGAACTCGACGACCTGAAGGCGAGCCTCAGAGCCGTCATCGAGCAGGCGCTCTACGTTGGGAGCGCTCAGGGCGCGGTCCTTTTCGGTCGCAAGGCTCATCCTCATCGTCCTCCCCAAGGCGACTGAGAACTCACCCCAAGGCGGTTTGCGATCTGTAAAAGTTCCTGTCCGTTTGCGGCAGACTTGCGCCAGAAGCGGACATTCGCGCCGAAGCAGAAAGCGGACGCTTACGGCGCCTGAGGATCGGGCCGCCCTGGACGAGGCTGCGACGTCGTCCACTTCGATGCCGAAGTACAGTAGCGGCCC
>NZ_JBNFOJ010000037.1:0-15667 GCF_057364705.1 Brevundimonas sp. CURTG3B2_SDJG | reverse complement strand
CGAGCGCGTGCTGGTCTGGTGGGCCGTCCATCCCGACCGGACCGCGGCCGACGCCGCCCTGGCCGCCGCGCGATCCGATCCCGGTCTTCAGGCCCTGTTCGCCGCCGCCCTCCAGCTTCTGCGCTTGCAGCCCACCGCCCGCTCGCGCCTGCACGGCTGACTTTCGAAAAAGGCGCGACCGGCCGGGATGACGTGGCCGCGTTCCCCGCCTAGGGTGCGAGTCGTCACAGGCGGGGGCCGGCGTGAGCGCGTTCGAGTTCTTCTTCAGCTTCTACGGCCTGCTGCTGGGCCTTTCGGTGGCCGAGCTGGTCGGCGGCTTCGCCCGCGTCCTGCACCGGCGCCGGGCGATCCGCTTCGGCTGGCTGACGCCGCTGCTGGCGGTGTTCGTCGCCATCGACATCGTCACGTTCTGGAACCAGGCCTGGGCCATCTTCCGGCACGCGCCCTTCAACATGGCGCTGCTGGTGATGGGGCTGGCGGTCGCCGCGGTCTTCTACGTCGCCGCCAGCGTGACCTTCCCGCGCGAAACCGACCAGACCCTGACCGACCTCGACGACCATTTCTGGCGGCATCGCCGCACGGTCTTCCTGTGCGTGCTGATCGCCAACCTGATCATCGTGGCCGTCTTCTTCTCCATCACCGCGCTCAGCGGCGAACTCTCCACGCTGAAGCTGCCGCCGATCTTCTGGATCGGGCTCATGCTGTTCACGGTCGGAACCTCGATCGCCGCCTTCGCGCCGTCCCGGAAGGTGGTGATCGCCGCCCTGATCGTGCTGGTCGCCTATCACGGCTTCACCATCACCCGCTCCGCCCACGCCCTGGTCCGGGCGGGCGGGTGGTCCCTGACCGCGCCCAGCGCGGCCGGCGGCGAATAGGCCGCCCCCCTGACCCAAAAATCCGAGAACGACCGTGAGCGCCTTCGAGTTCTTCTTCAGCTTCTACGGCCTGCTGCTGGGTCTCTCGCTGGCGGTCATCGCCACCGGCGCCGCCACGGCGATCCAGCATCGCCGCAAGATCCGCATCGGCTGGCTGACCCCGCTCTTGGCCAGCTTCGTCGCGCTGGACGTCGCCGCCTTCTGGGACTTCGCCTGGACCATCTTCCGCGACGTGCCGTTCAGCTACGGCCTGCTGGTCGCCAGCCTGGTGGTGGCCGTCGTCTATTTCGTCGCGGCGTCGCTGGTCTTCCCGCACCAGATCGAGGACGGCCTGTCGCTGGACGACCATTTCTGGGCCAACCGGAAGGTAGTGCTGCTGCTGACCACCGTGGCCAATGTCCTGGCCCTCCTGGTCGCCACCCCCATCATGCTCGGCAAGCCGGGCGGGGAGATGCTGGTGGCCAACTACGGCTTCGGGCTCGTGGTCTACATGAGCCTGGTCGTGCCGGCGGCCTTCCTCCGCAACAAGACGGTCTTCGCCCTCCTGACCGGGATCCACATCGCCTTCTACCTGTTCTCGGCCGTGCTTTCGGCGGCCGTTCCGGACCTCGCCGAAAAGATGACGGCGCCGCCGTCGGCCGTCGCCGAACGGTCCTGACGCCATTTGCCGCCGCCCGGTTTGGCGCTACCTGTGGCGCCCTTCGCTTTCAGAGGTCCCATGCGCCCGCTGTTCGCCGCCCTCGCCCTGCTTTCCTTGGGAGTTCCCGCCATGGCCCAGACATCCTCCGTGACGCCCTCCGTCCCCAACGCCGCCCCGTGGGACCAGCCCTTCCTGCCGCCGGCTCCGGCTTGGGACGGCGCCAGCCGCGCCCTGCTGCGCGACGCCTCCGACCCCTGGGTCACCGCCTTCGAGGCCGACGCGGATCATGACTTCTCGCCCAGCTACGCCGACACCCGCGCCTGGTTCGACCGCCTGGACGCGGCCTCCGACCTGATCCGCATCGAACAGTTCGGCGTCTCGCCGGAGGGCCGCCCCCTCTACGCCGTCATCGCCTCCAAGGATGGCGCCGCCTTCGACCCGGCCAAACCCGTCCTGATGGTCCAGGCCGGCATCCACCCCGGCGAGATCGACGGCAAGGACGCGGGCATGATGGTGCTGCGCGACATCGCCTTCTACGGCAAGGACGCGCTCCTGGACCGGGTCAACCTGATCCTGATCCCCATCCTGTCGGTCGACGGCCACGAGCGCGCCAGCGCCTACAGCCGCCCCAACCAGCGCGGCCCGCGCATCCAGGGCTGGCGCAACACCGCGACCAACCAGAACCTCAACCGCGACTACCTGAAGCTGGACCAGCCCGAGATGCGGGCGGTGCGCGGCCTGATCGTCAAATATCGGCCCGACCTCTATGTCGACGTCCACGTCACCGACGGCATGGATTACCAGTACGACGTCACCTACGGCTACAACGGCGAGGACGGCGTCTATTCCCGCTCGCCCGCCACCGCCGCCTGGCTGGACAGCGCCTTCAAGCCCGCCATGAACGCCGCCCTGGAGGCCCAGGGCCACATCCCCGGCGAACTGGTCTTCGGCATCGACGACCGGAACCCGCGCGCCGGCCTGTCGGACGGCGGCCTGGGCGAGCGCTTCTCCAATGGCTGGGGCTCGGCCGCTCACGTCCCGACCATCCTGATCGAGAACCACAGCCTCAAGCCGCACGAGCAGCGCGTGCTGGGGACCTATGTCTTCATCGAACAGGCCCTGCGCCTACTGGCCGAGCAGGGCCGCGACCTGCGCGCCGCCATCGCCGCCGACAGCGCCCTGCGACCGGCCGAGATCCCGGCCAACTTCGTCCAGAACGACCAGCCGACCGTCACCCGCGCCTTCAAGGGCATCGCCTACGAGACCTATGACAGCCCCGCCTCGGGCCGTCAGGAGATCCGCTGGCTGGGCCAGCCCGATCCGATCCTCTGGCAGCTGCCCTTCTACACCTCGCACCCGACCCTGACGCTGCGCCGGCCCGAGGCCTACTGGGTGCCCTCGTATCGCGCCGACATCATCGAGCGCCTGCGCGTCCACGGCGTGACGATGGAGACGCTTCAGGCCCCGCGCACGGTTTCCGTCGAGATGCTGCGCCTGAACGAGCCGAAGCTGGCCACCCGCGCCAACGAGGGCCACGTCCAGGCCACCGTGTCGGGCGTCACGCCCGAACGCCGCGACTGGACCTTCCCCACCGGCTCGGTCCGCGTCCCCACCGATCAGCCGCTGGGCGACATCGTCGTCCTGCTGCTGGAGCCGCAGTCGTCCGAGAGCTTCTTCGCCTGGGGCATGTTCCCCGAGGTGCTCAGCCGCGTCGAATACATCGAGGGCTACGCCATCGCGCCTCTGGCCGAGCGCATGATGGCCGCCGACCCGGCGCTGAAGGCCGAGTTCGAGGCCAGGCTGGCCGCCGAGCCCGCCTTCGCCGCCGACGGCGACGCGCGTCTGCAGTGGTTCTACGAACGAACCCCGTTCTATGACGACCGCTACCGCCTCTATCCGGTGGCCCGGGAGAACTGACCATGCCGACCGACATGACCGCCGTTCAGGCCGCCGGCCTCTGGAGCGGCCTGCTGATCCTGGTGCTGGTGGTCCTGTCGATCCGGGTGGTCGTGCATCGCCGTCGGCACAAGGTCATCCTCGGCGACGGCGGCAACGAGCAGATGATCGTCGCTTCCCGGGGCTTCTCCAACGCCGCCGAATACACGCCCCTCGCCATCGGCGCCCTGATCCTCCTGGCGCTGACCGGCTGGGCGCCGTGGGCGATCCACGCGATCGGCGCCGCCTTCTTCCTGGGCCGGATCATCCATCCGCTCGGCCTCGCCTTCGGCAAGGCGCCGCCGCCCGCGCGCGTCGTCGGCATGGCCCTGACCTGGCTGCCTCTGCTCGCGGCCGCCGGCATGCTCATCGCCTGCCCGCTCCTGGGCCTCGTCTAAGGCCCATTCGTCCGAGAGCAGACCATAGTCTTCTGTTCTTCCTAAATTTATACTCCGTCATCCTCGGACTTGTCTCGAGGATCCATTCATCCGTTCCGCGAACGGGCGAGGTTTGATCGATCAGGATGCGCCACCCGGGAAACGGGTCAAGATCACTCCACGATGGATCCTCGGGACAAGCCCGAGGATGACGAAGAAAAGAAGTCGCCGAGCCCCAGACCCAAGGCCTGTTGCACCGGCGGGGAGGCCCGGCCATATCGGGGCATGACCTCCCCGCGTGACGCCGCCGTCTCCCCCGACATCCTGCCCGACCTGGTCGCCGCCGCGCTGAAGGCCGGCGCCGACGCCGCGGAAGCGGTTTCCTCCGAACGCGCCTCCCTGTCTGTCGGCGTCCGCAACGGCGCGCTGGAGGACGTCGAGCGCGAGGAAAGCCGCGATCTCGGCCTGCGGGTCTTCATCGGCCGGCGCCAGGCGACGGTCTCCGCCTCGGACCTGTCCGAGACGACCCGCGCCCGCCTGGTCGAGCGCGCCGTCGCCATGGCCCGTCTGCGCCCGAGGATCCCTACGCCGGCCTCGCCCCCTCCGACCGCCTGGCTCAGGGCCCTTTCCCCGACCTGGACCTGTTCGATCCGTCCGAACGCGACGCCGCCGAACTCCAGGCCGCCGCCGCCGAGACCGAGGCCGCCGCGCTCGCGATCCCGGGCGTCGCCAAGTCCGAAGGCGGCCACGCCTCGGCCGGCTCCAGCCGCTGGCGCCTGGTCACCTCCCACGGCTTCGAGGGCGAGTATCACGGCTCCACCTTCTCGCTCGGCGTCGGCGTCATCGCCGAGAAGGACGGCGCCATGGAGCGCGGCGGCGAGCACCGCACCCTGCGTCACCTGTCCGACCTTCCCTCGGCTCGCGACATCGGCGATTTCGCCGGCCGCCGCGCCGTCGCCCGCACCGGCCCACGCAAGATCGCCTCGACCACCGCCCCGGTCATCTTCGAGAACCGCGTCGCGGCCCAGGTCCTGTCCCCGCTGCTGGGCGCCATCTCGGGCCCGTCCATCGCCCGCGGCTCCTCCTTCCTGAAGGATCGCCTGGGCCAGCCGGTCCTGCCGGCGGGCGTCGACCTGATCGACGACCCCTTCCGCCCCCGCGGCCTGGGCTCGACGCCCTTCGACGACGAAGGCGTCGCCGTGACCCGTCAGGCCATCGTCCAGGACGGCGTCCTGACCACATGGCTGCTGAACAGCGCCTCCGCCGCCCAGCTGGGCCTGGCCTCGACCGGCCACGCCTCGCGCGGCCTGGCCGGCCCGCCGGGGGTCTCGACCCACAATCTGCACCTGGAGCCCGGCGACGCCGACCTGGACGGGCTTATGGCTCAGTCGGGGACCGGCCTTCTGATCACCTCGATGTTCGGCCCCTCGCTGAACGGCAACACCGGCGACTGGTCCGCCGGGGTCTCCGGCTTCTGGTTCGAGAACGGCGCCGTGGCCTATCCGGTCAGCGAGATCACCGTCGCCGGCAACCTCAAGGACCTCTGGGCCCGCATGGTGCGGGGCTCCGACCTGGAGTTCCGCGGCCGGTTCAACAGCCCGTCGCTGCTGTTCGACGCCGTCGCCATCGCGGGCAAATGAACGCCTACGCCGACGATCTCGACCTGATCCGCGCCGCCGCCCTGGCCGCCGGCGACCTGGCCCTGTCCGACGCGCGACGCCGGCCTGAAGATCTGGTCCAAGTCCGGCGGCTCCCCGGTCACCTCCGCCGACCTGGCCGTCGACACGGCGCTGCGCCAGGCGCTGCTGGGCGCCCGGCCCGACTACGGCTGGCTGTCCGAGGAAACCGTCGACAACGCGGAACGCCTGTCGAAACGGCGCATCTTCGTGGTCGACCCCATCGACGGCACCGTCGCCTACATGAAGGGCAAGCCATGGTGGTGCATTCCCATCGCCGTGGTCGAGGACGGCCGCGCCGTCGCCGCCGTCATCCACGCCCCGGCCCTGGGCGAGACCTTCACCGCCGTGCTTGGGGCCGGCGCCGCGCTGAACGGCCGTCCGATCTCGGCCTCGGATTCCACCGACCTGGACGACGCCTCGGTCCTCGCCGACGCCCGCCTGATGGAAGGCCCGCAGTGGCCGGAGCCCTGGCCGGCCATGCGCTTCGAAAAACGCAACGCCATCGCCTACCGCATGGCCCTGGTCGCCGCCGGCGCCTTCGACGCCGCCATCGCCCTGACCCCCAAATGGGACTGGGACGTCTGCGCCGGCGCCCTGATCGCCCAGGAGGCCGGAGCCCGGGTCAGCGACCACCATGGCGGCGAGTGGCGTTTCAACCAGGCCGATCCGCGGCAGAACAGCCTGATCTGCAGCGCGCCGGCGCTTCACCCGTTGATCGTTCGGCGGACTGCGCCTATTCCGCTCGCGCCGCGCTGAAACCTCCCTCGGGACGCCCCATGACCGCCGAAACCGAAACGCCCCAGCTGCTCCACCTCGTCATCGGCGGCGAACTCCGCCACCTGGACAAGCCCGTCTTCCGTGACCTCTCCAAGGTCGAGTTCGTCGGCGCCTTCCCCAACTACGAGGAAGCCCGCAAGGCCTGGAAGGCCAAGGCCCAGGCCACCGTCGACAACGCCCACATGCGCTACTTCATCCTGCACGCGCACCGGATGATCGACCCGCGCGGCGACGCCGCCGATCACTGAGCATCGATCTCCGAGGCTTGGCTCCTCCCCTCTTCGTCATGGCCGGGCTTGTCCCGGCCATCCATGCTCTCATCCGACGATGATGGCGCACCTCTCGACCGATCGAGATCCTGGAGTCCCGGCACACGGCCGGGAATGACGGAAGGTATGCGTCGATCCCCTGGACGGAACCTTCACCGCCGGTGAAACGCTTCCTTCGAGACAGCCGCGTCGACGGAGGGACCCGACCATGACCCCGACCCTGATCGTCCTGGCCCTGCTGGCGCTCGGCGTCGGCATCGTGGCCTGGGCCACACGCCGCAAGCCGAACGCCTCGGCCAACGCGCCAGGCGAATCCGACACCGCCTGGAACGACCCGGTGACCCCCGGCGCCCCCGCCGGCCGCGAGACCACGCCGGATTCCACGTCCCGGCCGTAGCTACTCCCGCCTGAGCAGCGTCTCGGTCAGCAGGGTGCCCCACCACTGCGCCTTGAACTCGTCGCGGATCGCCTTGGGGTCGTAGGCGTCGCTGTCCACCCAGTCGGTGAAGCTGACGCCGGTCGGCTCGACTTCCTTCAGGTATTTCTCCAGCGTGTAGTCCAGCACCCCGGTCAGGCCCTCGCGGTGGTGCAGGTATTTCTTGTCCAGCTGCTTGATCGCCTCGGAGATCGGCTCGCCCAGGTGGAAATGCCGGTACAGCACCGCCATCATCCCCGCCCGGTCCGCTCCGGACTTGCAGTGGATCAGCACCGGATACTCGACCGTCCGGAACAGCTCGCGCGCCCGGTGGATGCGGTCCCTCTGCGGCGGATCGCGGCTGTCCAGCGGCGCGTCGATCAGCGTCAGCCCCAGCCGTTCGCAGGCGTCCTTCTCCAGCGCGTAATAGGCCTCGTCCCGCGCCCCGCGCAGGTTGATCACCGTCTTGATCCCCTGGGTCTTCCAGTACGCCAGCTGCCGCGGCGACGGCTGGTTGGTCCGCACCAGGTCCGGTCCCAGCCAGTGGGCGTTCATGAACCACCGCCTCAGGAAGGCGTGGTCCTTCCAGACATAGTCCCACCGCGCCCTGAATCGGCCGCCGGCGGTGGAGAGGTCGTAGCGAGGCATCGGCCCGAGATAGCGGTTCGGACCGGCCGCGTCACCGCCTCTCCCAGGGCCTCGTCGCCTCCGAGGCGCTCCAGCAAGGCTCCAGCGTCTCGACGAGCCCGCGCAGCGCCGCCGGCGCGCCGTCGGCCATCACCCAGCCCTGATACCGGCTGGTCGTGTAGGAGCCTGTCATCCGGATTCGGACCAGCGCCGGATGCAGGATCGCCTCGCGCTCTTCGATCGGCTGCAGCCCGTAGTGGATGTCCGGCCGCCAGTCGGCCAGCCGCACCGCCTCCATCGCGGCGACCGCCCCTTCGCAGGCGCCGACGTCGGCCTCCAGCCACTGCAGGTCCGAGCCGTCCAGCACGTCCGCCATCCCGGCGGCGTCGGAGACCGAGCGGGCGGCCGCGACCAGACCAAAACTCCTGTCGATCTGGTCCTCCCCCGGAGGCCCGACCCGCAGCATCCGCGCGGTGTAGGCGCAACGGGCCAGATCCGACCCGGCGGGAGCCCGGCAGCGATAGACGATCGCCAGGCTGTAAGCGGGCGCGTAGTCGTCGCGATTGCTGGCGAAGGCCGTCAGGATCATCGCGTCGTCCGAACTCGGGATCAGATCGCCGGCGAAGGTCCGTTCGGGATCGAACGCCCGCATCAGCAGCACCTGGCCTCTGCGCCCGGCCTGATCGGGGGCGTCGCTCGTGGCGCAGCCGGCCGCCAGGGCCAGCATCGTCGTCGCCAGGATCCATCCGCCGCGGCTCATGGACCGACGGTATGCGCAGGCGAGAGAGCCGACAAGGATCGCGTGGTCAATCCGCCGCCTTGTCGCGCCGGGCGTGACATGAAACGGTTCGAGGAACGGGCGCCGGGGTGCGCGCCCAAGGGGAGTAGGTCGCCATGGATTCACCGCTGGTCGTCATCGGCCTGCCCATCGCCCTGGGCGTCATCATGTTCGGCCTGGGCCTGCATCTGACGACCGAGGACTTCGTCCGCGTCGGCCGCCGGCCCAAGGCGGTCACCGTCGCCCTGGCCTGCCAGCTGCTGCTCCTGCCGCTGGTCTGCTTCGGCCTGGTGCTGCTGTTCCGGCTGCCGCCGCTGCTGGCCATCGGCATGATGCTGCTGGCGGCCTCGCCGGGCGGCACGACCGCCAATCTCTACAGCCACCTGTTCCGGGGCGACGTGGCGCTGAACATCAGCCTGACCGCGATCAACTCGATCATCGCCGTCTTCACCTTGCCGATCATCGTCAACCTGTCCATGGCCTACTTTCAGCCGGGCGGAGAGGCGGTCGGCCTGCAGCTGAAGAAGACGATCGAGGTCTTCCTGATCGTCCTGGTCCCGGTCGCCCTGGGCATGCTGGTGCGGCGCTGGAAGCCCGGCTTCGCCCACGCGATGGACCGCACGGTGCGGATCGCCTCGGTGGTCTTCCTGACCCTGATCATCGCCGCGGCGGTCATCTCCAACTTCTCCGTCCTCGCCGACGATTTCCTCAGCCTGGCCGGGATCACCGTGACCTTCTGCCTGCTCAGCCTGGGGCTAGGCTTCCTGGTGCCGCGCCTGCTGAAGATCGACCGGCCCCAGTCGATCGCAAGCGCCTTCGAGGTCGGCCTGCACAACGGCACCCTGGCGATCGTCATCGCCACCTCGGTGCTGCACAACGCCGAGATGTCGCTGCCCGCCGCCATCTACGGCGTCCTGATGTTCCCCATCGCCGCCCTGTTCGGTCTGGCGATCACCCGCAAGGGGCCTAGGCCGCCAGCGGCTGCGTCGGCGTGAGGAAGGGCGTCACCACCGCCAGCGCCCGCTCGACCCATGCCTCCTTCTCGCCCACCGGCGCGACGTAGCGGATCGCTTCCTCCGCGTCGGGAAGGCCGGCCAGGCGGGCGATCGTCCACGCCGCCAGGTACTGGGAGGCCAGGCAGCCGCCGGCCGTGGCCACGTTGCCATGCGCGACGAAGGGGGCGTCGATGACGTTCACCCCCGCCTCCACGACCCAGGGCTTGGTCGTCACGTCGGTGCAGGCCGGCAGATCGCCGACTAGGCCCAGCTTCGCCAGCATCAGCGTCCCCGAGCACTGCGCCCCGACCAGCTGCCGGCCCGGGTCTAGCGCGATCCGCGACAGCAGGTCCGCATCGGCGGCGAACTCCCGCGTCCGGATCCCGCTGCCGATCAGCACGGCGTCGGCCTCGGCGGCGAACTCCAGCGGCTTCTGCCGCTGGATCGTCACCCCGTTCATCGACGTGACCTCGGGCGTCGGACAGGCGAGGTGCGCCCGCCAGCCCTGGCCCCGCATCCGGTTCAGGATCCCGGCGGCGATGAACGAGTCCAGCTCGTTGAAGCCGTCGAAGGTGAGGATGGCGATCTGCACGGCGGGCTCCTTCGGGGACGGACGACGTCACCGGCCCAGCCTGCCCCGCGGACGCGCGCCCGTCATGTGGAGTTCCGGTGCAGACGCGGCGCCGCCGCGGCCTACCGTCCCGGCTGCACGGGGCAGGCGCCCACGCCGTCCAGATTCAGGTCGATGCAGCGGCCCTCGACCTCGGCCGGCGCCGTCACGCCGATCGCATGGGCCAGGGTGGGCGCGATATCGATGGTCCGGATCGGCAGGAACCGCTCCTGCCCCTCCATGCCCGGTCGCCAGAAGACGATCGGCACGCGCCGGTCGTAGTCCCAGGGCGTCCCGTGGCTCGAGATGGTCCCGCCCACGCGCCCGCCGCCGACCACGTTCTCGGCCAGGGCCAGGATGATGTCCGGCGACCGCTCCGCGACGGTCGACAGCCGCATCCGCTGGCGCAGCGTCATCAGGTCTGGGGTCAGGTCGGCCGGCGGGAGGGGTTCGGCCAGCAGCACGTCGCGGCTCTCGGCGAAGGCCACGTCCGGATTGGTCCTCAGCGCCTCGACGGCGGCGTTCAGGATCTGGGTGCGCAACGGCTCGGGCAGCGCCTTGTGGTCCTTGTCGCCGATCATCATGCCGCTGCCGCCCGACGTCATCGGATTGTAGTCCAGCCCGAAACGCTCGCGCAGGGCGGCGTTGACGGCGGCCATCCGCTGGACGTTCAGGCGATGCGCGTGCGGATAGCCCCGAACGGCCAGACGCTCGACGAAGTCCGATCCGCCATGGTCCGCGGTCATCACCACCAGCGTCCCTTCCGGCAGGCGCCGCAGGAAGGCTCCCAGCGCGGTATCCAGCCGCAGCATCTGCTCGCACATCTCCGGCCCCTGGGTGCCGTAGGCGTGGCCGATCCGGTCCGTGCCCGACAGGCTGACGCCCAGCATGTCGGTGACGCCGCGCCGGCCCAGCCGCTGCCCCTCCAGCAGCGCCGCCGCCGCCTCCAGCGTGACCTCGTCCAGCAGGGGCGAGACGTCGAACTCCAGCGTCTGCGGCGGCAGGGCGGAATGGAAGGCGCCGCCGTTGATGGTCCAGTCGCCCTCCAGCCGCCGGCACTGGTCGTGCTGATAGGTCCAGGTCGGCGCCGCCCGCAGGCGCTCGGCCAGCCGCGCGTTCAGCGCCGCCACCGGCTGAAGCCGCGCCTCCGCGTCCTGACCGGGCTCCAGATAGGTGGTGAACCCGAACCCTTCCGTGAACCAATAGGCGCCGTCGCCCGCGTGGCCGTTCAGGGTGATCGCGCCCCGGTCCTTGCCCGACACCGCATAGACCCGGCTCTCGGGGTTGGCCGCCTTCAGCCAGTCGCCCAGGGTCGAGGCGGCCATCTGATCCGGTCCGACCGGCCCGTTGTCCGACGTGTCGTCTCCATGCGCCAGGTGGTTCTCCGGCGCGGCCAGGCAGTACACCTCGCGCCCCGTCGCCGGATCGACCCAGTCGTTGGCCGGGATGCCGGTGCTCGACGGATTGCGACCCGTCAGGATCGTCGAGTGGCCTGGGCAGGTCTCGGTCAGGCCGTGCTGCTGGAAGCCGTTGATATGCACCCGCCCCTCGCGGGCCAGCACGGCCAGCCCGCCGGTGAACTGCGGCCGGTACTGGTTGAACAGATTGGCGCTGAACTGGTCGATCACGACGGTGACCACCAGGGGCGGAGCCGACTCCCGTCGGGGCGCGGCGAGCGCCGGCGCCGCCAGGGTTCCCGCCAGCAGCAGGCCGAACGCCATCCGCGCCGCGATCTTCGACATCTCACACCTGCCCCTGGACGGCGTCGTTACGGTTGCGACGAGGGCCGCGGATCCTGCGGCCCAGCTTCGTCTTCAGCGCCTCTAGGCCGGGCCCGATCCCGGCGTCAAATCACGAGACCGAAGGGCCCCGGCGTCACCGCGCTTGACTTCCCCCCGCAGCCGTCCGACCTCGGACCGATGACGACGCCCGCCCCCGCCGCCGACGAGAAGGAGCCGCTTCGCCCGCTGCTGGCCCGCATCTGGCGCGACTATCTCTCGCACCACCGGACGCCGCTCTTCCTGTCAGTCCTGTGCGCGGCGATCGTCGGCGTCATGGCCGCCACCGTGCTTCAGCTTCTCGAGCCGGCCATCGACGGCCTGTTCCTCAGCAAGCCGGTGACCATCTGGGGCCTGTTCACCGTCCCGCCCGGCCGGGCCCTGACCTGGATTCCGCTGATCATCGTCGGCGCCGGCGTGATCTGGACCGCCGCCGCGCTCGGCCAGGCCGCCCTGGTCAATCGGCTGGGCCACGGCATCGTCGGCGACATCCAGGTCAAGCTGTTCGGCTCGATGATCCGCGCCGACCTGGCGCGCCTGCGCAGCCAGCATTCCGGCGGCTTCGTCTCGTCGGTCCTGTTCGACGCCAACCTGGTACGCGAGGCCTTCACCAATGGGGTGGTCAACTACACCCAGCACGCCCTGACCCTGATCGCGGTCCTCGGCTACATGACCTGGACCGACTGGCGGCTGACGGCCATCGTCTTCCTGGGCGCGCCAGTCATCGCCTACGTCCTGCGCCGCTTCGGCAAGAGGATGCGCAAGGCCACCACCGGCGCCATGGTCGAGACCTCCAACCTCTCCACCGCCCTAATGGAGAACCTGGACGGCGTCCGCCTGATCAAGATCGAGAACCGCGAGGCGGCCGAGGAGGCCCGCGTCGGAGAGGTCGTCGCCCGCCGCCAGCGCCACGTGATCAAGTCCGCCGATTCCCGCGCCTTCGCCGGCCCATTCTCCAACCTGGTCGCCATGGTCGTGGTCGCCGCCGTCATGGCCTACGCCGGCTGGCAGGCGCGCGACGGCCAGATGAGCGTCGGCTCGTTCGCCGCCTACATCGGCCTGCTGATGGCCGCCGGCCAATCGCTGCGCCAGGTCACCAACCTGCAGACCGTCATGGCCGAGGGCCTGACCGCGGCGCGGCGCCTGTTCGCCTCCCTGGACATCGAGCCCGAGATCCGCGAGGCCCCCGACGCCGCCCCTCTGGAGACCGGGCCCGTCACGGTCGCCTTCGACCACGTCAGCTTCGCCTACGCCCCGGCGGCCCAGGGCGGCGCCCCGACCCTGTCGGACGTCTCCATCGTCGTGCAGCCCGGCGAGACCGTCGCCCTGGTCGGCCCCTCCGGCGGCGGCAAGTCGACCATCCTCAGCCTGCTGCCCCGCTTCTACGACGTCACCTCGGGCGCGGTGACCGTCAACGGCCGCGACGTCCGCGAACTGAAGCTCCACGACCTCCGCTCCAGGATCGCCCTGGTCACCCAGGAGCCCTTCCTGTTCGACGACACCATCGCCGCCAACATCGCCTACGGCCGCCCGGGCGCCTCCCAGGCGGAGATCGAGGCCGCCGCGGCGTCCGCCGCCGCCCATGAGTTCATCTCGGCCCTGCCCGAGGGGTACCAGACCCGCGCGGGCGAGGCCGGCCTGCGCCTGTCCGGCGGCCAGCGCCAGCGCATCGCCATCGCCCGCGCCTTCCTGAAGGACGCTCCCATCCTGCTGCTGGACGAAGCCACCTCCGCCCTCGACACCGAGAGCGAGGCCCTGGTCCAGGCCGCCCTGGAGCGCCTCATGCAGGGTCGTGCGACCCTGATGATCGCCCACCGCCTGTCCACCGTCCGCAACGCCGACCGCATCTATGTCGTCGAGGCCGGCCGGGTGGTCGAACAGGGCTCGCACGCCGCCCTGGTCAAGAAGGGCGGCCTCTACGCCCGGCTGGCGCGGCAGCAGTCGCTGGACGGCGACACGGTCGCGGCGGTGAGCTGATGGGTCTCCCTTTCACCGTCATCCTCGGGCTTGTCCCGAGGATCCATGTCTCGGGAGCGCAAACGGCGGCCGTTCGTGGTGCTGAACGATGGATCCTCGGGACAAGCCCGAGGATGACGGAAGTGCCTGTGGCGCCCGGATTCACGCAATGAGGCCCCTCCGCAACCCCGTCGTCCAGGCGGTCCTCGCCTGGATCCTCGCTCAATGGATGCGCTTCTGCTTCGCCACCATCCGCTGGACGCACGAGAACCAGCACGTCGCCGAGGACGTCTGGAAACAGGGCGGCGGCGTCCTCGCCGTCTTCTGGCATTCGCGCATCGGCCTGTCGCCCGCCTGCTGGCCGCTGGACCGCGCCACCCCCGCCAAGGCCCTGATCTCGCTCAGCGCCGACGGAGAGTTCATCGCCAAGGCCGTCGCCCGCCAAGGCTTCCCCGCCGTGCGCGGCTCCTCCGCCAACAAGGACAAGGCCGACCGCGCCAAGGGCGGCAGCCAGGCTCTTCGCGACGGCCTGCGCCAGCTCAGGGACGGCGGTCTGGCCATCACCCCCGACGGCCCCCGCGGCCCCATGCGTCAGATGGCGGAGGGTCTTCCCTTGATGGCCAAGCTGTCCGGCGCGCCCGTGCTCTTCATCGGCATGTCTTGCA
Source organism: Brevundimonas sp. CURTG3B2_SDJG (assembly GCF_057364705.1). Lineage (NCBI taxonomy): Bacteria > Pseudomonadati > Pseudomonadota > Alphaproteobacteria > Caulobacterales > Caulobacteraceae > Brevundimonas > Brevundimonas sp. CURTG3B2_SDJG. Next base: position 1,291 of record NZ_JBNFOJ010000037.1, on the reverse strand, counting down.
ACCCGGCGATCCGCCTGAACAGCTGGGACCGCGCCGTCCTGCCCCTGCCCTTCGGCAAGGGCGCCATCGTCTGGGACCGCGCCGACTACCCCAAGGACGCCGAGCTCGCCGAGGTGACCGCGGCCTGGACCGAGCGTCTGACCGCCGTGGAAGCGCGCGCTGACGCCCTCTCCGGTCTGGAGCGCCTCTAGGTGAGCCCCGCCCTCATCGCCTACCGCCTGCTGACCCGCCTGCTCGAGCCCTTGGCGCCGCGCCTGCTCGACGCCCGCGCCAGGAAAGGCAAGGAGGATCCGGTCCGCGTCGACGAGCGCCTGGGCCTGACGCGCCTCCGCCGCCCCGACGGCGACCTGGTCTGGCTGCACGGCGTCAGCGTCGGGGAGACCCTGTCCCTGCTGCCGGTCGTCGAGCGCCTGCGCGCCGTGCGTCCGGACCTGACCGTCCTCGTCACCTCGGGCACGGTGACCTCGGCCGCCCTTCTGACGCGCCGCCTGCCCGACGGGGTCATCCATCAGTTCGCCCCCGTCGACGCGCCCGGCGCGGTCGCCGCCTTCCTGGACCATTGGCGTCCGTCCGCCGCCGTCTTCGTCGAAAGCGAGCTGTGGCCCAACCTGATTCTCGGCGCGCAGAAGCGCGGGGTGAAGCTGGTCCTGGCTAGCGCCCGCATCACCCAGAAGACCGCCGACGGCTGGCGTCGCTTCCCGGGCGCCGCGCGCCGCATCCTCGCCGCCTTCGACCGCGTCCTGCCCCAGGATGAAGCCTCCGCCGCCCGCCTGGAGGCCCTGGGCGCGCGCATCGACGGCCATGTGAACCTCAAGCTGGCCGGGGGAGCCCCGCCTCACGACCCGGCCGCCTTCACCCGCCTCAGCGCCGCCATCGGCGACCGACCCGTGGTCGTCGCCGCCTCGACCCACGACGGCGAGGAGATCGCCCTGGTCCGCGCGCTGGACAAGCTGGCCGACCGCCTTTGCCTGATCCTGGTGCCCCGCCATCCCGAGCGCAGCGCCGCCGTCGCCGCCGCCCTGACCCGCGACGGCTATCGCTTCGCCCAGCGCTCCCTCGGTCAGGAGCCCGACCGCGAGTCCGACCTCTACCTGGCCGACACCCTGGGCGAGATGGGCCTGTTCCTGCGTCTGGCCGACGTCGTGGTCATGGGCGGCAGCTTCTCGGCCGCGCTGGAAAAAGCCGCCCGTCGGCGGCCACAACCCGCTGGAGCCCGCCCGCCTGGGCAAGCCCGCCGTCACCGGCCCCGACATGACCAACTGGGCCGCCGTCGCCGACGCCCTGGTCCGGG
>NZ_JBNFOJ010000036.1:0-15711 GCF_057364705.1 Brevundimonas sp. CURTG3B2_SDJG | reverse complement strand
GCGGGGCAAAGCGGCCCGCGCTCGTCGATGTCGCCGGTCCTGATCCTGGACCAGCGGGGGCCCGGCTGGGTCGGCGCCCCTTGGGTTTCGCCCCGGCGGCCCCGTCCGGATCCTCGGCCCTACAACGCCAAAGGCCCCCTGATCGCGGCGCTCGACTGGGGCCTGCCGCTGGACCAGGCGTTCCGCTTGCCCAATCTGGTGGCCCGCGGCGACGATTTCGGCGCCGACACGGACCGATTCTCCCCCGCCCTGCGCGACGGCCTGGCGGCGAACGGAATCCTGCTTCAGCCCAACGCCAGCGAGAACTCGGGTCTGCACGGCGGAATCTGGCGCCAGGGCCCGGACGGCTGGGCCTGGGACGGCGCCGCCGACGACCGCCGAGAAGGTGTGGCGCGGACGGAATAGGGGTAGGTTCTAGGTTCTAGGTTCTAGGTTCTAGGTTCGGGGAAGACTGCCGGAGCCCAACCCCCTAGAACCTAACCCCTAGAACCTAGTCCCTACTCGGGCTTGATGCTCAGCTGGAAGGCGATCAGCCCCTCGGACACGTCGGTGTCGACGCCATGGCCGGCGCGCAGGCCCTCGGTCTCGATCTCGCGATAGACCAGGCCGACCGAGCTCTGGATCGCGCCCCGGCGCATGGCCACGCCGATGGAAGCGTCGCCCATGAAGTTGCCGGAGTCATGGCTGACCCCCGAGCGGGCGTAGTCGCCGTCGCGGTTGCGAGCGAAGTTGTAGCCCACCGCCCGGCCCGAGCCGGCGGCGTAGACGTACCAGCGCGGGCGCTCGCCGAAGGCGTCGGACCCTTCCGGCACCAGGCGATTCAGGTCGCGGCCGATGCGCAGGGTCGCGCCGGCCTCGGTCGTGCCGCCCCGGCTGCCGACGCCGACGCCGACGTGCGGGGTCAGGGTGACGTCCAGGCCCGAGCCGGTCTGGCCCAGGGTCTCCGTCCAGCCGCGAATGTAGGTCAGGTCGTAGTGCTCGGCGTCGTAGGCGGCCGGATCCAACGGTCCCGGGGGCAGGGGGGCGCCGTCGGCGCGGCGGAGGCGGCCTTCGGTGCGCAGGCGCATCCGGTCATTGTAGGCGCCGCCGTTGAACCAGACGTCCCGGTTCGCGACGACCCAGGGCGATCCCCGCTCCGGCGCATAGCCGCTCCCGTCGGCGCGCCCGAAGTCGCGGCCGTCGATCTCGGCGAAGGTGTCGTCGTCGCTCAGCTGGCTCAGCAGGTCCGATACGGTGGTCGGCCGCTCGCGAGCGGCCCACGGATCCTTGATGGCGACCTGTCCCGACACGGCTTCGCCGGCGACCGCGGGCGCGGTGCAGACCAATGCCAAGACTCCGGCGATGAACGCCACAGGACGCATCAACGGTCCCCTCAGTCCGTTAACGAGTCCGACCCTGCACGATCCAGGCCGTCCCGCCAACTGACATTTTCACGACACTTCCTCGCCCCACCAACGGCGGCTTGGCCATGCGGGTTCCGTACGGCCGGTTGGAAGGGCGCGTCCGCCCATGAAAAAGGCGGAGCCTCAAGCTCCGCCTTTCGTCGTCTTCCAAGGGCGTCAGCCTACTGGCAGGCCAGGCACTCGTCATAGTCAGTGCGGGCCGCCGAGAAGAGGTCGGGCTGGTTCGGGTCGACGTCCGCTTCCACCTTGTCCTCGGCGCCGGCGAAGGCGGCGCGCTGCACGGACTTGGAGCGCAGGTAGTAGAGCGACTTCACGCCGGTCTCCCAAGCCCGCCAGTGCAGCATGTGCAAGTCCCACTTATCGACGTCGCCCGGGATGAACAGGTTGATCGACTGGGCCTGGCAGATTTCCGGGGCGCGGTCGGCCGACAGCTCGACGACCCAGCGCTGGTCCAGTTCGAAGGCGGTCTTGAACACCGACTTCTCGTCGTCGTTCAGGCCCGCCAGGTGCTGCACCGAGCCTTCGTGCTCGAGGATCGAGGACCAGACGGCGTCGGTGTTCAGGCCTTTGCCCTCCAGCAACTCCTCCAGATAGGGGTTCTTGACCGCGAACGAGCCCGACAGGGTCTTGTGGGTGTAGATGTTGGCCGGGATCGGCTCGATGCCGGCCGAGGTCCCGCCGCAGATGATCGAGATCGAGGCGGTCGGGGCGATCGCCAGCTTGTGCGAGAAGCGCTCCATCACGCCGCGCTCGGCGGCGTCTTCGCAGGGGCCCTTCTCCTCGGCCAGCAGGCGGCTGGCCTTGTCGGCCTCGCGGCGCAGGTGCTTGAACAGGCGCATGTTCCACGACTTGGCCATGGCGCTTTCGAAGGCCACGCCCTGCGACTGCAGGAAGGAGTGGAAGCCCATCAAGCCCAGGCCCACCGAACGCTCGCGCTTGGCGGAATAGACGGCCTGCGACATGGCCGGCGGGGCGCGGCGGATGAAGTCCTCCAGGACGTTGTCCAGGAAGCGCATCACGTCCTCGATGAACTGGGGCTCCTCGCGCCACTCCAGGAAGGTCTCGGCGTTGACCGACGACAGGCAGCAGACCGCGGTCCGGTCCACGCCCAGGTGGTCGCGGCCGGTATGCAGCATGATCTCGGCGCACAGATTGGACTGCTTGACCGACAGGCCCAGGTCCTTCTGGTGCTGCGGCATCTGCCGGTTCACCGTGTCGGCGAAGATCAGGTAGGGCTCGCCCGTCTGCAGGCGGATCTCCAGGATCTTCTGCCACAGGGCGCGGGCGTCGACCGTCTTCATCACCTCCTTGGTCTTGGGCGAGACCAGGTCGAAGGTCTTGCCGTCGCGGACCGCCTCCATGAAGGCGTCGGTGATCGAGATGCCATGGTGCAGGTTCAGAGACTTGCGGTTGAAGTCGCCCGAGGGTTTCCGGATCTCCAGGAACTCCTCGATCTCCGGGTGATGGATGTCCAGGTAGACGGCGGCCGAGCCGCGGCGCAGCGAGCCCTGGCTGATCGCCAGGGTCAGGCTGTCCATCACGCGGATGAAGGGGATGATGCCCGAGGTCTGGCCCGCGCCCTTGACCTTCTCGCCGATCGAGCGGACGCCGCCCCAGTAGGTGCCGATGCCGCCGCCGTTCGAGGCCAGGGCGACATTCTCGTTCCAGACGTTCTGGATGCCGTCCAGCGAATCTCCGACCGCGTTCAGGAAGCAGCTGATCGGCAGGCCGCGGTCCGCGCCGCCGTTCGACAGCACCGGGGTGGCCGGCATGAACCACAGTTTCGACATATAGTCGTAGACGCGCTGGGCGTGTTCGGCGTCGTCCGAGAAGGCCGTGGCGACCCGGGCGAACATGTCCTGATAGCTCTCGCCGGGCAGCAGGTAGCGGTCCTCCAGCGTCTTCTTGCCGAAGTCGGTCAGCAGGTCGTCTCTGGATCGGTCGAGCTGGATGGAGGGCACGACGGAAAGATGGGGGCGGGTCGCCGCCTCGGCATCCGCAACCGCCTGGAATTCCACCGACTTCAATGCTTCGCCGCCAGCCATCTGATCCGCGCCCTGAACTAAAATCCGTAATCGGTCCCCGCGTCCCAACCACATCATCTTGTGGCTGAAGCGCTCCCCGAGCCAACATATGGGGCGCAGATGGCTAACCAACCGTCAACGGGCTTGACGATCACTTTCTGGGCGAATCGCGTTCAAGGCGGGGGATGAGCCTGTGGACAGGGCGCGACGCGGGCATGACGGCCGGCGCAGAAAAACGATCACGAACGCGTGAGGGGAACGTCCCACAAACGGGACCGTTAGCTTGACCATGACCGGGGATCAGCAAGTCGTATTCTGGCGTCGCGCATGGCGTGTGGCGCGTTCCGAAATCGCCGCCCTGAGCGCGCTCCTGATCGTGGCGCTGGGGGTCATGACCTTCGTCGAGGTCGCCGATGACATGACCGAGGCGGACGGCCAGAGGTTCGACCAGGCCGTCCTGTACTGGCTTCAGCCCGCGCCCGGCCATCCGCGCGGGCCCTGGTGGTTGCACGAGGCGGCCGCCGACCTGACGTCATTGGGCGGCATTTCCGTACTGACTCTGTTCGCGGTGATCGCCCTGGCCTTCCTGCTGATCCAGCGCAAGCGGCTGTCGGCCCTGCTCATGGTCGTCGGCCTGCTGGGCGGGGTGGCCCTCAGCGAGGGCCTGAAGGCGCTGTTCGAGCGCGCGCGGCCGCCGGTCGAATACCAGGCGGTCGAGACCCTGAACGCCAGCTTCCCGTCCGGCCACGCCCTGCTTTCGACCGTCTTCTACCTGACGCTGGGCGTCATGCTGACCCGGGCCTTTCCCCAGAAGCGGCTGAAGGCCTTCGTGCTCGGAACGGCCGTCTTCATCGTCCTTCTGGTCGGCCTGACCCGGATCTATCTTGGCGCCCACTGGGCGTCCGACGTCGTTGCCGGCTGGTGCGCGGGCGCCGCCTGGGCCATGGCCCTTTGGCTGGTCGCCTACGCCGTCGAGCGCCGCCAGCAGGCCGCCCACGCCGCCCTGCAGGACCAGCCGGCCAACGACTGACCGCCGCTGCGAGTCGTTTTCGCTTGCCTCGCGCCCCCGTCGCCCGTAGACGCCGCCTCGTCATCGGGGAGTAGCCGCCCGCCGCGTCATATGCGGGGTTCGCGTCAACACACTTTCCCTCGCCCGGAGGGAATGGCGCGATCGGATCTTCGGATCCTGGCAAGACCGCTGGCTTCGCAGGGTGATCTCCACGCGGGGCCCGGCTGCGAACGCCACAGGTCCGTCCGCCGACGCCCCCGCGAACGATGATGTCTTGGAAGCCTTCCTGATCTCGACCGGCCTGGTCTCCATCGCGGAGATCGGGGACAAGACCATGCTGCTGGCCATCGTGCTGGCCGCCGCCTGGCGCCGCCCCCTGCCGATCATCCTCGGCATCCTGACCGCCACCCTGGCCAATCACGCCTTCGCCGCCGTCGCCGGCTCGGTGCTGGGCCACTTCATGCAAGGCGAGTGGGTGCGCTGGGTCGTTGGCCTGGCCTTCCTAGGCTTCGCCGGCTGGGCCCTGATCCCCGACAAGTTCGAGGAAAAGCCCGACGTCGCCGAGAAGACCTTCGCCGGCGTCTTCTGGACCACCACGGCCGCCTTCTTCGTGATCGAGATGGGCGACAAGACCCAGGTCGCGACGGCCATGCTGGCCACCCAATTCCCCCTGCTCCTCGTGGTGGCCGGTTCGACGCTGGGCATGATGCTGGTCAACGGCCCGGCGGTGCTGCTGGGCGAGGCGGCGGCGAGGCGGCTGCCGCTGAAATGGATCCGGTTCGCCGCCGCCGCCGGTTTCGCCGCGACGGGGGTGTGGGTTCTCCTCGCAGGCTGATATAGGCGACGGCTCTTCCCCTCCGCCGAAGCTCGCCCGAATGAAGTCCCTCCTGCGCCTGACGGCCGTCGCCGTCCTGGTGGTCCTGCTGACACTGATGATCGGGCCCTTTGCAGGAGCTGAGGCGGCGACCGGGGTGTGGGACAAGGCCGCGCATTTCGTGGCGTTCGGCCTGTTCCTGTGGAGCTTCGGAGTCCTGTTCCGCCGCCTGCCCCGCCTCTGGGCGGCCGTCCTGGTCATCGCCCTGGGCGCCGCGGTGGAGCTGATCCAGGGCCTGGTCGGCCGCGACGCCAGCTGGGGGGACCTGCTCGCGGACAGCCTGGGCGTCCTGGCGGCCCTGGCGTTGTGGGCGGTCTGGCGCGGGTTCCGGCCGCGCGCCGCGTTTCAGACCTCGAACACCCGATAGGGCGCGTCGCCCAGGGTCCGGAGCACCGGCAGGGCGACATTGTAGACCGGCACGCCCTTGTGGGTCCGGCCCTCGGGCGCTCCGCGGTGCGCATGGCCGTGCACCACCAGGCTGACGTTGTCGTAGCGATCGATGGTCTCGCCCAGGCGCGACGAGCCCAGAAAGGCGTGGATCTCGGGCGGCTCGCCCATCACCGTGTCCACGACCGGAGAGTAGTGCAGCAGCACCACGGACCGCTCGGTGCGCAGCATCCGGATCGAGTTCTCGATGGCGTTGGCGTCCTCGACGGCTTCCTGGACGAAGCTCTTGATCGAAGCCTCGCCGAAGGGACTCAGCATGTAGCGCCCGAAACCGCCGACGAACCCCTTCCCGCCAGCGAAGCCCACGCCTTCGATCTCGTAGGCGTGGCCGGTGAGCATCCGCACCCCGGCGTCGGTCAGCAACTGGGTCACGTGCTCCGGCTGGCCGCACTCGTGCTCGTGATTGCCCAGAACGCCGACCATGGGAATCTTGCAGGACCGGATGTCCTCCAGAAGGATCTCGACCTCGCGGGTCTTGCCGAAATTGGTCAGGTCGCCGCACAGGCACAGGACGTCGGCGTCCTCATGCACCCGCTCGAATAGGTCGCGATGCGGCCGCTCATGCGCCTCGCCGACATGCAGGTCGCCGACGGCGGCCACGCGCAGTTTCTTGGGCGGGCCGGGCTCCAGCCCGGGCTGGGGCGTCTGAGGGTCTGTTGCTCCGGAGGCGGGCGGCGGCGTTTCAGGGGATGGGGTCATGGCGCTCCTCGAGCCCCTTGCCCACGATGTCGCCGAAGCCCCATTCGGTGATGTCGGCGATGTAGTCGCGCGGGCTGAACAGCCGCCCGCGGCAGACCTTGACGCGCGGCGCCGGCAGGTCGATCTGGGCCCGCAGCCGCTCGGTCAGCTCCACCATCAGCCAGGTCGGGACCTTGTCCCGCTCGGTGGGATAGGCGAACCGGAAATTGATCAAGTGCGAGAACAGCACTTCCCAGTAGAGGTCCATCTGGTCCAGCAGGCTCTTCCAGTCGATGGCCTCGGACTGCTTCAGGATGACGTGGTTCACGTCGGCCCCGTCGTAGCGGTAGCGATCCTGGATGAAGACCTTGGACAAGATCAGGGCCGTCGGCGGGGTGATGCCGACCTCGTGGCCATAGACCTGGATGGTGTCTTGTCCGAACCAGCTGTCGTTGACCGCGATGGTGCCGTTCGACATGGCGAAGATCACGTCGAAGAAATGCTTGTCGTCCTTCCAGACCTTGGCGATCCAGCGCTCGTCCTCGACGTCGGTGCGGTAGCCGCGCGCCTGGAAGAAGGCCAGGATCCTGGGGTAGTCGCCGGGCTTGCAGAAGACGTCGAGGTCCTTCGTCGGCCGGCTGATCCCGGTGTAGGCTGTGACCGCATAGGTGCCCGACAGAAGGAAGGGCACGCCGCTCTCCTTCAGCAGCCGCAGGCTCTCCTCGTAGAAGGCGATGGCCTCGGGCGGGGGATGGAAGCTGGGGTCGGAGACGGTGTCTGACACGGCGGATCCTCCGCGACGCGAACGGAGGGCGGCGCGGGCGGAAAACGGTTCGAAACGCGCCCGGGTTCCGTGGCCGGCGCGCGCCGTTACGGGAACTTCCTCATGGGAACGCCTTCGTTTTGTTTACGTATTCCCCGTAACGCTCGCGGGATGGGAGTGGGACCGGGAGGGTCTCCGGTTGAAAGGTCGTTGGCGTCTGTTCAGGCATGAGGCGGGCCGGGTCGCGGGTCCGCCGCCGTGGGTCTATGTCCTGCTGTTCGCCCTTTCGCAGCTCATCGGGCACTGGAGCGTGGCGACCTATGGGACCGTGACGGTCTGGCTGTCGAACGGCGTCATGGCGGCCGCGCTGCTGCAGTTGCACCGCCGGCCGGCGATGGCCGTGCTCACCGCCTGCTTCACCATCAACATCTTCTCCAACACCTTCCGGGGCGATCCCGGCGCCTTCCTCTGGATCAACGCCCTGCTGAACATCGGCGAGGCCGCTCTGGTCGCCGTACTGGCCCGTCGGTATTGCGGCGCCGCGCTGGACATGCGCCGTCCGGGCCGTCTGTTCCGCTTCGCCCTGATCGCCGCGGTGGCGGTGGCGGCGACCGCGGCGGTCGGCTTCACCCTTTCGGCCTTGATCCGCCATCCGCCCCTCGCCCTGCTGCTCTTCAACCTCCAGGCCTTCTCGGTGGTCGAGCTGATGGGCCTGCTGCTGGTGACGCCCATCCTGCTGATGTTCGCCCGCGCTCATCGCTTCCAGGGCATGGCCCGTGCGCGCCGGCCCGAGGCGGTGGCGCTGATGGCCCTCATGGTCGTCGTGACCGCGGCCGTCTTCTGGCAGAGCGACAGCCCCCTGCTGTTCCTGACGTTCCCGCCGATGCTGCTGATCGGCCTGCGCCTGTCGCCGACCATGGCGGCGTCGGCCCTGATCGTCCTGGCCGCCATCAGCGGCGTGGGGACCCTGACCGGTCACGGGCCGGTGCATCTGGCGCGTCTGCTGGACCTGCCGGGGCTGGAGGCTGTTCCGCCGATGCTGCGGCGGCTGGGCATCTACAATCTCTTCATGCTGGCCATGGTGTTCACGGTCCTGCCGCTCAGCACCGTGATGAGCGAGCGCCGTCGCCTCGAGGCTCAGTTACGCGCCCGGACGGCCGCAGCCCAGGATGCCCGCCGCAAGGCCGAGGACGCAGCGGCCGCCCGTGCGCGCTTCCTGGCCATGATGAGCCACGAGATGCGCACCCCGCTGAACGGCGTCGCCGGCTTCGCCGACCTGCTGGCCGCCCGCGCGGACCTGGATCCCGAGGCCGTCCGCCAAGCACGCAAGATCCGCGAATCCAGCGACGGCCTGCTGATGCTGGTCGAGGACGTGCTGGACTTCGCCCGTGGGGATGACGCGGTCACGCCCGAGCCGCTGGACCTGGCCGCCGTGGCCCGCGAGGCGGCGATCCCCAGTCAGGCCGCGGCCGACGCACGGGGGCTGACGCTGACGATCGACAGCCGGCTGCCCGAAGCCGCGCGCTTCGCCGCCGACCGCCGGGCCTTGCGCCAGGCCTTGCATCCGCTGATCGCCAATGCGGTGAAGTTCTCGGAGCGCGGCGGGGCGACCGTGCGGCTGGAGGAATCGGCCGACGGGGTCGCGATCCGGGTCTCGGACACCGGCTGCGGCATCTGCCCGACCCTCCTGCCGAACCTGTTCGAGGCCTTCGCCCAGGGCGATGCCTCGATCCGCCGCAGTCATTCCGGCGCCGGCCTGGGCCTGGCCTTGGCGGCCCGTCACGTGAAGCGGCTGGGCGGCTGCATCGACGTCGACAGCCGGCCGGGGAGGGGCGACCTTCACCCTTCACCTGCCCCTGCCGCGTGTGGCCGACGCGGATCCGGCGGCGCACGCCGGGCAGGCCGCGCCGGACGACGATGACGGGCGGGGCCCTCGCATCCTCGTCGTCGACGACCATCCCGTGAACCGCGAGGTGGCTCGCATCATGCTGGAGGCGCTGGGCTGCGAGGTGGTCGAGGTCTGCGACGGCGGCGAGGCCGTGGAGGCGGTGCGCGACCAGGCCTTCGACCTGGTCCTGATGGACGTCCGAATGCCTCGCATGGACGGGCTGGAGGCGACGCGCCGCATCCGCGCCCTGCCAGGCGGCGCAGGCGACTTGGCCATCGTCGCCATGACCGCCGACGCCATGCCCGAGGACGTGGCGGGTTGTCTGGCGGCGGGTATGAACGCCCACCTGGCCAAGCCGATCAATCAAGCGGGCCTGTTCGACGCGGTGTCGCGCGCCCTGTCGGGCGAACTGCCGCCGGCCCGGGTCGCCCGGGCGGCCTGACCCATCCCTTCAGGCTTCAGGGAAACGCTCCGCCCAGAACGCCTTCAGCTCGGGCAGGGCGTCCACTCTCTTCATCACCGCGCTCATCCGCGGGGCGACTTCGGCGAACCGATCGCGCCGGGGCGTCCAGCGGCTGGCGGTGGCGACGTAGAGGTCCAGGACCGTCAGTTCGTCGCCCAGCAGGAAGCGGCCCGGCTCGATCTGGCTCTCCATGATCCGCCAGCACTGGGCGATGCGCTCGGCGGTGCGGACCTTGATCCGCTCCTGATCTTCCGGATCGTCCCCGCCCAGCCGCGACGGCACGTCCCGGACCCAGAACATCGAATAGATCGAGGCCGGCACGAAGGTCATCCAACGCAGGAACTGCGCCCGCAGCGGATGGGCCGGCTCGGGGGCCAGGGCCGCCTCGGGATGCTGTTCGGCCAGCCAGATCAGAATGGCGGCGCTTTCGGTGACGGTTTCGCCGTCCGGCGTGACCAGGACGGGGATCTGCCGCATCGGATTGACCGAAGCGACCTTGTCCCGCTCGTGGTCTCCCTCCCAGGTGATCGCCTCGATCACCTCGAACGGGGCGCCAATCAGGGTCAGGGCGGCTTCCACCGGAACCGAGCCCGAACCCGCGGCGCCATAGACGGTGTAGGTCATGACAGTTTCCTTCTTCGTCGCCGTCAGACTGCGCCCGAAGGGCGGGTGTCGCACGCAAGTCGTTGGACGCAGACCATAAGCCGAGCTTGGGACTGCTCCCCGCTCATCCCCAGTTGCGTATGGCTCAGCTACTACATCTAGCGGTCGCGAAAAATGTGATCGCAATATAGCCGCAATTCGGCTTGGCGCCGGACCCGCCGGGACGCATGGTGAAACCCACTTCCAACGGATTCGCCGTCAGAGCTCCCGATGAACGCGCACGCCTCGATCCTGCCCGCCACGCCCGGCCTGCTGACGCCGTCGGCCGCTTACAAGCCGTTCCGCTATCCGTGGGCGTTCGACATGTGGAAGAAGCAGCAGCAGGTCCACTGGATGCCCGAGGAGGTGCCTCTGGGCGAGGACATGAAGGACTGGGCCGTCAATCTGAATGACGGCGAGAGGAACCTGCTGACCCAGATCTTCCGCTTCTTCACCCAGGCCGACATCGAGGTCCAGGACAACTACATGGAGCGCTACGGTCGGGTGTTCAAACCGACCGAGGTCAAGATGATGCTGGCGAGCTTCGCCAACATGGAGACCATTCACATCGCGGCCTACGCCTTGCTGCTCGAGACCATCGGCATGCCCGAGGCCGAGTTCGGCGCCTTCATGGAATACGAGGCCATGAGGGACAAGCACGATTACATGGGCCAGTTCGGCGTGGATTCGGACGCCGACATCTGCCGGACGCTGGCGATGTTCGGCGGCTTCGCCGAGGGGCTTCAGCTGTTCGCCAGCTTCGCCATGCTGATGAACTTCCCACGCCAGAACAAGATGAAGGGCATGGGCCAGATCGTCAGCTGGTCGGTGCGCGACGAGAGCCTGCACTGCGAGGGCATCATCAAGCTGTACCATGCCTTCAACAAGGAGACGGGCGCGGTCACCAAGTCGGTCGCCGACGATATCGTCGAGTGCTGCAAGACCGTGGTCCACATGGAAGACAAGTTCATCGACCTGGCCTTCGAGATGGGTCCGGTGAACGGCATGACCCCGGACGACATCAAGGCCTACATCCGCTTCATCGCCGACTGGCGCCTGCGCCAGCTGCAGCTGCCGGAAGTCTATGGTGTGAAAGAGAACCCGTTGCCGTGGCTGCAGGCCCTGCTGTCGGGCGTCGAGCACGCCAACTTCTTCGAGGCCCGCGCCACCGAATACTCCAAGGCCGCGACCAAGGGCGCGTGGCACGGCGCCGACGGCGTCTGGGGCTCGTTCGACGCCCTGATGAAGAAGCGCAAGGAAGAGGGCGCGGGGGCCTGATCCCGCCCGCCAACGTCGCCCTGGTCGGCTTCGGCTATGCGGGCCGGACCTTCCATGCCCCGCTGATCGACGCCTGCGAAGGGTTGCGCCTGCATGCGATCGTCACCGGCAGACGGGACGAGGTCCTGGCCGCCTGGCCCGACGCGCGCGCCGTGGCGAGCCTCGAAGAGGCCCTGGCCGATCCCGCCGTGGACCTGGTGGTCCTGGCCACGCCCAACGCGCTTCACGCGCCCCAGGCCCGCGCGGCGCTTCAGGCCGGCAAGGGCGTCGTCGTCGACAAGCCCTTCGCCCTGACCCTGGCCGAGGCGCGCGAGGTTGCGGCCGTGGCGCGAGAGCGGGGCCTGTTCCTGTCGGTCTTCCACAACCGCCGCTGGGACGCCGACTTCCTGGCGCTGAGGCGCGAGATCGAGGCCGGAACGTTGGGTGACGTCGTCACGCTCGAAAGCCGGTTCGACCGCTATCGCCCCGAGGTCCGCGACCGCTGGCGCGAGCGGGACGAGCCGGGCGGCGGGATCTGGAACGACCTGGGGCCGCACCTGATCGACCAGGTCCTGGTCCTGTTCGGCCGCCCGCTGGGCGTGACCTGCGACCTCGCCGTGCTCAGGGCCGGCGGCCAGGCCGTCGACTGGGCCCGCGCCGTCCTGCGCTACGCCGACAAACGGGTGATCCTGAACGCCGACATGACGACCCCCGCGCCGGACGTCCGCTTCGCCGTCCATGGGCGAAAGGCCAGCTGGCTGAAGTCCGGCCTGGACGTGCAGGAGGACCAGCTGAAGGCGGGCGTCCCGGTTCGAGGCCCCGGCTGGGGCGTCGATCCGTCTCCGCCGGTGGTCGTGGACGGCGCCACGGGCGCGCGGACGGTCGCTCCCGGTCCGCCCGGCGACTGCCTGGCCTACTACGACGCTGTCGCCCGGGCGCTGGCAGGGAAGGGCCCGAATCCGGTCCCGCCAGAGCAGGCGCTGGCCGTCATGGAGGTGCTGGAGGCGGGGATCGAGAGCGATCGCCAGCGTGCCGAAGCGAGGCTGATCGCGAGCGGAATCTAGGGAGCGGGCGACCAATACATTCGGGCCGATACAAGCGCGATACGGCGTCGGAGACAGCCGGGACATTTCCTGGACACCCGCGACATGCGCGACAACCGGCGCCGATGCGCCCTCACGTCCCCGGCTGCACGTACGGTATCCGACCGAAGAAGCGGCGCTCGTCCCCGCGCGGATCGTTCTCCATTCGCGACGTCCGGTCCAGCACCATCGTCTCGCGGCGCTCAAGCGAATAGGGCGTCCACGTCGGCAGGCCGGGGTGGTTCGGCGATCCGGTCCGGGCGAAGGCGATGAGGGCGTCGGCCATCCGGTCCGACATCGCCTGGGCGTCCGGCCCGACGGCGCCCGAGCCTTCGGCGCGGACGTTGTCCAGCATCAGGGGGATGTCCGACGCGTGGTAGGCCCCGGTCCGCCCGTTGGGCAGCCGCGAGGCCCAGTCCAGCTGATAGACGAAGGCGGGCGATCCCTGCGCAGCCCGGGCCTCGGCCTCGATCACCGCCGCCCGCCAGGAGCGCGCCGCGGTGGTGGCCCGGATCAGCACCTGGTCGGGGATCATCTCCGGATGCTCGTGGCGGTACCAGGCGACGACCTCTTCCGGGGCGACGTCGATCCGCATCTGGGCCGGGGTCAGGCGGGCGGGCAGCGTCTCCCAGGCCAGGTTCGCATTGGCCGGATCGTTCCCGAGGAAGGCCAAGGTCTCCTCGCGGCAGTTGCCGATCATCATCGGTATGGCCGCCGACTGGGGCGGGGCGTCGGGCCAGAACGGATGGCGAGTCAGCGTCCGGCCGTCCAGCACCGGCCCGAAGTATAGCGAGCCGCCCAGGATCGGGTCGGTCGCGCCGGCGGCCTCGATCAGCCCTTCGACCGGCAGGGTCCGAACCTCGCCGATCCGATCGCGGGTCAGGCCCAGCGCCTCCAGCCAGGCCTCGGCGCGGCGCGTGGCGTTCAGCGGGCCGGATGCGGTCACCTGCTGGCCGCTCATGGTGGCGGCGCGATGGAACAGGCCCGCGGCGGCGGGCATGGCCATCAGGGTGGCGATCTTGGCGCCCCCGCCCGACTGGCCGACCAATGTCACGCAGCCGGGATCGCCGCCGAAGGCCGCGATCTCGTCGCGCACCCACTGCAGCGCCAGCACCAGGTCCAGCTGGCCCAGATTGCCGCTGTCCTCGAACCCAGGCGCCAGTCTCGCCAGCGAGACATATCCCAGCGGCCCCAGCCGATGGTTGACGGTGACGACGACCACGTCGCCCCGCGCCGCCAGCCGCGCACCCTCGGTCAGGGGGCTGGAGCCCGATCCGGTCGAATAGGCGCCGCCGTGGATGTAGACGATCACCGGGCGCCGACCGGCGTCCAGGCCTGGAGTCCAGAGGTTCAGCCGCAGGCAGTCCTCGGACTGGTTCGGCTCGCTTCCGCGCTGGGGACAGGCGGGTCCATAGTCCCGGCCGAACAGAGGCTCGGCCCACGACGGCGGCGGAACCGGAGGTTGGAAACGGCGCGGGCCGGTGTCGGCGCCGTAGGGGATGCCCCGGAAGGCCAGGATCCCGCCTTGGGATCGACCGACCAAGGGCCCGTGACGGGTCCGGCCTGGCACATCGACTGATCGAGCCCGCGCGCCGGTCGCTCCGGTCAGCGCCGCGGCGCCCAGCGCCAGGCCCAGTCCGCGCCGGGTCAGATCCCCGCGTACCACTCGTACCCCCGGTCCTCCCAATAGCCGCCCCGGCCGCCGCCCAGATGGGCGAAGCTCTCCACCGCCTCGATCCGGCGGATGTATTTGGCGTGCTTGTAGCCCAGCTGCCGCTCGACCCGGAGCCGCAGCGGCGCGCCATGCGGCACGGGCAGGACCTGGCCGTTCATCTCATAAGCCAGGATGGTCTGGGGATGGCGGGCGTCGGTCAGGTCGATGCTTTCGTAATAGCGCTCGCCGTCCTCCTGCTGATCCAGGGCGTCGAAGCAGTGGAAGACGATGTAGCGGACCTCGGGCTTGAGCCGGGCTTCCTCCAGCAGCGTCTCCAGCCGCACGCCGGTCCATTCGGCGATGGAGGTCCAGCCCTCGACGCAGTCGTGCTTGGTGATCTGGGTCCGCGCCGGCCGGGCCCGCAGGTCCGCCAGGCTCAGCGACAATGGCCGCTCAACCAGGCCGTCGACGACCAAGCGATAGCCGGCGAAACCGCCCGCTTTCAGGGCCAGGTAGTCGGCGGCCTGCGGATCGGTCGAGCCGTTGGGTCGGAAGTCGGGCGAGATGTCGGCCCTCGTATAGGTCGGAGCCAGCGCGTCCCGGGGGACCAGCAGCCGCTGCGTCCGGCGGGTCAGGCCCTCGGACATCCGCCGGGCCTGGTCAGACAGGGCGTAGGCGGCGCGGTCGCAGGCGGCCAGGGCCGAGGCGGCCGCGGTCGCCAACAGGCCGGTCAGCCAGCGGCGTCGGTTCATGGCGCCTCTCCCTCGTCCTTCTCGATCCGGAACCAGCCGGTGGTCATCGCCCGCATATTGTTCGCCAAGCCCGTCCAGACGACCAGGCCGACGTGGACCAGGATGAAGCCGACGATCAGGGTGGCGGCGATGAAATGCAGGGTTCGCGCCGACTGACGCCCGCCCAGCAGCTCAAGCAGCCCGCCGCCGATCGCGTTGAAGCCCGGCGACATCGACAGGCCGGTGATCAGCATCAGCGGCAGGACGACCAGGATCATCGCCAGGTAGGTCAGCTTCTGCAGCACGTTGTAGGCCCGCGCCCGGTCGTCCCGGGGAAAGCGCAACCGCGCGTGCTCGGCGACCGAGGCGGGCAGGTCCCGGAGGTCGGCCCGGGTCGGCCACAGCCGCCGTGCGAACCGGCGCGAGACCAGCCCCCAGGCCAGATAGGCCAGGCCGTTCAGGACGAAAATCCAGGCGAACAGGAAATGCCAGTGCCGCGCGGTCGCCAGGTCGCGCACGGACGGGATCATCATCCAGCCCGGCGGCGTCGGGGGACTGAACCAGGGGTCAGCGAAGGTCGACTTCAGGCCCCAGTAGAGGTGCGGGTGCGCCTGCAGGATGTTCAGCCCGCTCATCAAGAGCACCACCACCGCGGCGACGTTCAGCCAGGTGGGTCGACCCGCACCCACAGGGGATGGCGCCAGACGTCCGCCGCCGCCGTCGCGCGCGGCCGGTCGGCGGGGGAGGCGAGGTCGGGCGAGGCCGGAGTCTCGATCATGCGGCCGGACGGTGTCAC
>NZ_JBNFOJ010000035.1:0-15748 GCF_057364705.1 Brevundimonas sp. CURTG3B2_SDJG | reverse complement strand
CGGCCGCTCGGCCCGGGCGCTGGGCGCCGAGGCGGTGGTCATCGAACGCATGGATCGGGTCCTGGCGCGGGTGGCGTCGCGGACGCTGTCCGAGGCCTTTACGGCCCATCACCGCAAGCACGGCGTGGAGATCCTGACCTCGGCCGAGGTGACCGGGTTCGAGGCCGAGGGCGTGCGGCTGGCGGATGGCGGGCTGATCCAGGCCGACGCGGTGCTGGTCGGCGTCGGCGCCCTGGCCAATGAGAGCCTGGCCGCCGCGGCCGGCTTGGACTGCCGCAACGGGGTGGTCGTGGACGAGGCGGCGCGGACGTCGGACCCCGCCATCTATGCGATCGGCGACGTCACCTTCCGCCCGATCCCGGTGCACGAGGGGCGGATGCACCGGTTGGAGAGCGTGCCCAACGCCCTGGAGCAGGCCAAGCAGGCCGCCGCCGCCATCGTCGGCCGTGCGGCGCCCACGCCGGAGGTCCCGTGGTTCTGGTCCGATCAGTATGACCTGAAGCTTCAGATCGCCGGCCTGCCCGACGACGCCGACCGGCAGGTGCTGCGCGGCGATCCCGCGAGCGGCGCCTTCGCCGTCTTCCACCTGAAGGGAGACCGGATCGTCTGCGTCGAAGCGGTCAATGCGCCAGCCGAGTTCATGGCCGGACGGATGATGATCGGCAAGGCGACGCCGGTGGATTCCGAAAAGCTGGCGGATCCGGAAACTTCGATGAAGGCGGTCGCGGCGGGATAGGCCGCGTACGGAGGAATGCGCTCGTCGCGACACGCTGTCGCGATTTCTGAGAATGTGTCGCAAAAACGGTTGCGACCTCCGGCAAAGGTGCTAATGCGAGCCGCTCGCAGGCCCTCCTCCCCGGAACGCATTCCCATGACCCACCGCGCCGACGCGCTTCGCTCGCTCCTTTTCGCCTCCAGCGCCGCCGGCATGCTGATGGCCTCGCCGGCCCTGGCCGAAGACCCTGCCGGCCCGACCGGCCCTCAGGACGCGACCACCCTGGGGACCGTCACCGTGACCGGCCAGCACGTGAAGCGTGAGCCGCAGTCGCCCGAGTTCGTGGCGCCGCTGATCGACACGCCGCGTTCGGTCACCATCATTCCGCAGCAGATCATCGAACAGACCGCGGCGACCTCGCTTCAGGACATCTTGCGCACCTCGCCGGGCATCACCTTCGGCGCCGGCGAAGGCGGGCAGCCGCTGGCCGACCGGCCGTTCATCCGCGGGCAGTCCTCGGGCAACAACATCTTCGTCGACGGCATCCGCGACACCGGCGGCCAGCAGCGCGAGGTCTTCAACCTGGAGCAGGTCGAGGTCGTGAAGGGCCCGGACTCGGTCTACTCGGGCCGCGGTTCGGGCGGCGGCAGCATCAACCTGGGCTCCAAGGCGCCCCGTCTGCAGGACTTCACCCGGTTCGATCTGGGCGTCGGCGCCGACGGCTATCTGCGCGGCACGATCGACCAGAACTGGGTCCTGGGCGAGACGGCGGCGCTGCGCCTGAACCTGATGGGCGCCGAGGGCGACGTGCCGGGCCGCGACACGGTCGACTACGACAAGTGGGGCCTGGGCCTGTCGCTGGCCGCCGGCCTGGGCACGCCGACCACGGCGACCTTCAGCTACTACCACCTGACGTCCAACCAGCTGCCCGACTACGGCATCCCGCTGTTCACCAAGATCGGGACGCGCACCACCGACAGCGGCATCCTGGACGTGCCCTACGACAGCTTCTACGGGCTGAAGGACCGGGACTTCCTGACCAACACGGTCGACTCGTTCACGTTCGACTTCCAGCACGCGTTCAGCCCGAATCTGACGCTGCGCAACGTCACCCGCTACTCGCACACCCTGAACGACTACGTCGTGACCAACCCCGGCGACGGCGGCGCGGCGCAGTTGATCAACGGCGAGTACTGGATGAAGCGGGCGACCAAGTCGCGTTGGAACCCGGTCGACACCCTGGCCAACGTCACCGACCTGCGCGGCCGCTTCGTCGCCGCCGGCATGAAGCATGAGTTCGACCTGGGCCTGGAGCTGACGCGCGAGATCAACCGCAACGCCTCGTACTCGACCTTCACGACGGCCGGCTCGGCCTGCCCGACCGGCTTCGTGATGTCGGCGTCGAACCTGAACAACCTGGGCGCCGGCGACTGCACCCGCGTCTATGCGCCCAATACGGGCGACAGTTGGGCGGGCGTGATCAACCGCGGCCCGATCAGCCGCAACGTGACCGAGACCATCGGCGTGTACGCGCTGGACAGCATCAGCCTGACCTCGCGGCTGATCCTGAACCTGGGCGTGCGCTGGGACCAGTACACCGTCAACGGGTACAACGGCGTCGCGCAGACGATCGGCGGCGTGACCCAGGTCAACGGCGTCTGGAACCCCGGGACCTACACGACCCTGCCCGAGCGTGAGTGGGACTTCGTCAACTATCAGGTTGGCCTGGTCTTCAAGCCGACGGAGAGCTCGAGCGTCTACGCCTCGTACGCCACCTCCTCGACGCCGCCGACGCTGTCGGCCGGGGACCAGAACGCCTCGGGCGGCGCGGGCACGGGCAGCCTGGCGGATCGGCTGCTGGATCCGGAAGAGACCACCAGCTACGAGATCGGCGCCAAGGCGAACCTGTTCGGCGACCGCCTTGCCTTGTCGGGAGCGGCCTTCTTCCTGAAGCGTGAGAACGCGCAGGTCCTGTTGGACAGCTCGACCGCTCCGCCGACCTATGCGCAGGTCGGAGAGGTCGAGGTTAAGGGGATCGAGCTGGGCGTGTCCGGCAACATCACCCGCGAATGGCAGGTGTTCGGCGGCTACACCTGGATGGACTCCGAGCTGGTCCGCGGCGCGACCGGAAACGTCAACGTGGGCGACCCGCTGGCCAATACGCCGGAGCACGCGTTCAGCCTGTTCACCACCTATCGCGCGACGTCCAGGTTGAGCGTCGGCGGCGGGCTGTACTATGTGTCGGACAGCTTCGGCGGCAACCAGGGCGGCGCAGGCGGCGGGGCCAATCGGGTGTTCGCGCCCGAGTACACCCGAGTGGATCTGTTCGCCTCGTACGACATCAACGACACCGCCAGTCTGCAGCTGAACGTCCAGAACGCGGGCGACGAGGAATATATCCTGCGCACCAACGGCGTGCACCACGCCGATCCGGCGCCGGCCCGTCAGGCTATCCTGACGCTGAATCTGCGCTACTAGGTCTTAGGCCCGAGGCCGGGCGGCGCAGAACCCGGGGTTCAGGCTTTTCCCGATAGGCCTGACCCCGGGTTTTCGCGCGTGACGACGGAGGCGACGGATGCTGCTGCACATCCCCGGCGTGTTCACCAAGGACGAGGTCGCCACGCTGCGGGCGCGGCTGGACGACGGACCGTGGGCGGACGGCAATGTCACGTCCGGCCACCAGTCGGCCACGGCCAAGGTGAACCGCCAACTGCCCGAGGATGCGCCCGAGGCCCGCGAGGTCGGGGGCCTGGTGCTGCAGGCGCTGAACGCCAATCCCATGTTCGTGTCGGCGGCCCTGCCGCACACGATCTTCCCGCCGCTGTTCAATCGGTACGAGGGCGGCGAGCATTTCGGCGTGCACGTGGACAATGCGATCCGGCAGCGAGCCGGGACGCGGATCCGCAGCGACCTGTCCTGCACCCTGTTCCTGTCCGAGCCCGAGGACTACGACGGCGGCGAGCTGGTCATCGAGGAGATGTACGGGCCCCAGTCGGTCAAGTTGCCGGCGGGCGACCTGGTGCTGTATCCCTCCAAGAGCCTGCATCGCGTGACGCCGGTCACGCGCGGATCGCGGGTCGCCAGCTTCTTCTGGCTGCAGAGCCTGGTCCGCGACGACGCCGACCGCGAGACCCTGTTTCGGCTGGACGTGGCCATTCAGCGGGTCAACGCCGACAAGGGACCCAAGGACGCCGCGGTGCTGGAGCTGACGGCGGTGTACCACAACCTGCTCAGGCGCTGGGCCGAGGTGTGAGGGCGCGCGGCAGGTTCTCCGCTCGCCGACCCCTTTTCACGTCATTCCGGGGCGCTCGCCAGAGCGAACCCCGGAACCCAGGCGTTCAAACTTAATGCTAGCGGCGCGGCGTTTTCGGAGCGCCGAACCCCTGGGTTCCGGGTTCCAGCTTCGGCTGCGCCGAATCTGGCCTCGGAATGACGGGGAAAGAGAAAGTTCGAGCGCTGATTGGGACCTAGTACACGTCCCGTCGGTACCGGCCGGCTTCGGTCAGTTCGATCAGGCGCTCGGCTCCCAGCACGCCCTCCAGCGCGTCGTGGACGCCCTTGGACATGCCGTCCAGGCTGCCGCAGACCATGATCACGGCGCCCCTTTCGATCCAGTCCCGCACCGCGTCCGCGTGCTCGGCGACCAGGGCCTGGACGTAGCGGCCGTCGCCGGGGTCGCGCGAGAACACGCGGTCGAGCCGGGTCAGATGGCCGGACGCCAGGGCGGCCTGGAGCTCGGTGTCAAAGAAGGCGTCGTGGGCGGACGCGCGCTCGCCGAACATCAGCCAGCAGCCGCCGTGGGCCTGGCCTTCACGGGCCCGCATGTGGGCGGCGAGGCCGGCCAGGCCGGTGCCGTTGCCGATCAGGATCAGGGGCGTCGAGGTCTCGGGGCCATGGAAGCTGCGGTTGGTGCGGATGCGCATGTCGATTTCGTCGCCCAGGGACAGGTCCCCCGTCAGCCAGCCCGAGGCTAGGCCCGGCGAGCCGTCCGGATAGGCCATGCGCCGCACGATGAACTCGGCGCGGCCCTGGGCGGGCAGGGAGGCGACGGAATACTCGCGGCTGGCGGCGGGACGACCGCCCAAGGCCGGCAGGCCGACCTCGGCGATGTCGCCGCGACCCAGGCCGGGCGTGGCCGACCGGGGCGAAGGCCAGGGCCCAGGCCTCGCCGCCAGGGCTGCCGGGGTTCAGGTGGCGACGCTCGATCAGGCGCCAGCGGTCGAAGGCTGGCGGGGTCCAGTCGGCCTGGACCGTCGTGCCGGTGAGAAGGCCCAGCTGATGCTGCCAGTGGCGGATGGCGCCGGCGTCGCCATCGTCGACCTCGACCCGGTCGAAGATCGCCTCGGCGCCCGAGCGCTTCAGCCAACCGTCCAGGGCCCGGCCGAAGCCGCAGAACTCCTTGTAGGTGCGGTCGCCGAGCGCCAGCAGGCCGTAGTTCAAACCGGCGAGATGGGCGGGGGCGGCCATGACCTGGCGCACGAAGCGGGACACGCCGTCGGGGCGCGTCGCCCTCGCCCGTGGTGGAGGCGACGATCAGGACGCGGCCGGCGGCCTGAAGCTCGGCGGGGGACAGGTCGCCCAGCGGGACGACGCGGACTGGGGGTTCCGGCGTCCGACAGGCTTTTTCGCCGTCATCCAGGCCAGCTCCTCGGCGAGGCCGGTCTGGCTGGCGAAGGCGACCAGCAGGGCGTCGGCGGTTCCGGCCGAAGCCAGGGGCGGCGCCTTCGCGTCGGCGGCTCGGCGCGCGCGAACCCGGCCCCAGGCGACGGCGCCGATCGAGGCGAACCAGAGGGCGACGGCCAGGGCCGCCCAGAGCCAGCGGACGGGATCCTCGGTCACGCGCCTTCGTCCAACATGACCTGGAAGGCGGGAGTGACGATCTCGGTCAGGCCGTCGGGGCCGCGGACCACGAAGGCTGCGGCGATCTTCATCTCGACGGCGAAGGCGGGCCCTTCTTGCGGCCCCATGACGGTCAGGGCGGTGGCCATGGCGTCGGCGTACATCGCGGTCTCGGCCAGAACGGTGACGGAGGCCACCCCGTTGTCGACCGGGCGCCCGGTGCGGCCGTCAATCGTATGGCTGTAGACGCGGCCGTAGGCTTCGAAGGCCCGGATCCAGTCGCCGGAGGTGGCGACCGCCAGGTCGAACAGGGGCCGCGACGGTGCGCGGGGCGGGCGAGCCGGGCGCTGCTGCAACTCGACCCACCAGGGACGCATCGGGGCTTGACGCCCCGGCCGCGCAATTCGCCGCCGATCTCGACCAGATGGCTGGCGGCGCCGAGGTCGGCCAGCCGGTCGGAGACCCAGTCGACGGCGTGACCCTTGGCGATGCCGGACAGGTCCAGTTTCAGCCCGCCGGGCTGTTGCACCGCGCGGGCGTCGCGATTCAGGCGCAGCGCGCCCCAGCCGGACCGGCCGCGGGCCTCGGCGATCTCTTCCTCCCAGGGCAGGGTCGGGGCGACGCCGAAGTTGTCCAGCGGCCGGGGGCCGGGCGGGCCGAAGCCCCACAGGTCCACGAGGGCGCCCAGCGTCGGATCGACCGCCCCGTCGGTGTCGTCAGCCAGGTCCAGGGCCTGGTTGAGGATGATCCAGAACGGCTCGGAGACGGCCCAGAAGCCCGCTGGAGCGGCGTTGAAGCGGGCGAGCTCGGAGCGCGAGTCCCAATGACTGAACAGGGAACGACGCGGTCCAACTCCGTCTGGACCGCGTCCTGGAAGACGGCCCGCGGCGAGCCGGGGGGCGGAACCAGGCGGACCGACCAGGTCGTGCCCATGGTCTCGCCGGAAAAGTCCCAGATCAGGTCCGACGGCGGGCGTTCGGGCGTGCGGCCGTGGGCGGGAATCAGGACCCGGTTCCCCTCGTCGGGACGCGGAACGGCGTCGCCGCCCACGACGAACGTGGGCGGCGCGCCGCGGCTCGAACCGGTGCGGCCGTCGGTCAGGGCAGGACTTCCACGACGCCGTTGTACTGGGCGCTGGAAGCCAGCTGGTCGCCGGAGGCGGGCGTGCGGACCGAGGCGTTCAGCCAGTACATTCCCGCCTGCGGCCAGGTGACCGTGAAGGCGCCGTCGGCGCCGGTGGTGACGGTGATCTCTTCCGGATTGTCGCGGTAGCGCGTGCCGCCGCGGGCGACGGTGACTTCCAGGCCGGCGGCCGGCTGGCCGTCGCGGACCAGTTTGAAGGTCGCGGCTTCGCCGGCGACCAGGTCGTTCGGGTGGGTGACGGGGACCAGTTCGATGCCTTGGCCGGTCGGGGCCAGCGCCGTGGTCGAAGGCGCGCCCAGGGTCACGAAGGTCTCGATGCGGCTGGCGCTGCGGGTGGCGACCACCTCGGTGGCGTCGGCCGGAATGTTGGCCGCCATTTCGGCCTCGGTCCCGCGCCAGCGCTTCTGCTCGCCGCCCTGCTTGTAGCTGACGATGACGCCGCCCATGACGTTGGCGACCCGGTAGGTGCCGGCCTGGGTCAAGTGCAGATCGAAGGACGACCGGTAGCGGGCGCGGTTCATGTTCTCGGGCTGGACGGTCGAACCGTCCGGCGCGGTGATGACCAGGCCGCCCAGGTTCATGGCGGCGTGGTCGGGGATGAAGACTCCGTTGGACATGCCGGCGTCGAAGCCGACCCAGGCGTCGGTCCCGGACAGGACGGTGGAGGTCGGGGCCAGCCAGGCGCGGTGGGCCTGGGCCGACATCGGCAGGGCCAGGGCGGCGAGGGCCGCAATGAAAGCGATGGACTTCTTCATGGCGATCGATCCTTAGCGGGAGACGGTGACGCTGACGGCGCCGAGTTCGGTGGAGCCGGAGGCGCGGCCGCTGTTGGCGGCGCCCCAGCGGAAAGGCACGCGGACCACTTCGCGGCCGCCCAGTTCGCGGGCGGCCTCGACGGCGATCTGGTAGTTGCCGGCGGGCAGGTTGCGCAGGCGGGCGGCGGGGATGACGACGTTGTGGCGACCGGGCGCCTTGGTGGCGCTGGAGACGCCGTCGGCGGGCAGGGTCATGGACCGGCCCATGCCGCGCCACCAACTGCGCATGTCCTTCAGCCAGTCCTTGCCTTCGGCGACATTGGAGACCTCGTACCAGACGGCCAGGGTACGGACGGGCGTCCCCGCGGCCCCGGCGGTCGCGGGGGCCTGCTCGATCCAGACCGCGACATAGGGCCGATGGTAGGCGGCCACGCTCAGGCGGGGCACCTCGATCGAGACGGTCAAGTCGGCGGCCGCGGCGGGGACGGCAACCGCCCCGAAGGCGGCGGCGGAGACGGCGAGGGTCAAGGGACGCATGGCGGAACTCGTCAGTGAATGAAGATCAGGGCGATGACGACGGGGATCAGCAGGCCCAGGCCCAGCAGGGGCCAGGTCGAGGGCCGCTGTCTGGCGTGCATCCAGGTCAGGGCGAAGCCGGTGACGGCGAAGATCACGCAGGCAGCGGCGAAGACGTCGATGAACCAGAACCAGACCTTGCCGGCGTTGCGGCCCTTGTGCAGGTCGTTCAGGTAGGCGATCGGGCCGCGGGTGGTGCGTTCGCGCAGGGCCTCGCCGGTGGCGCGGTCGATGGTCAGCCAGCCGTCGCCGCCGGGTTCGGCCAGGGCGATGTAGACTTCCTCGGGCGTGGTCTCGGTGGGGCGCCCGGCGATGCCCACCTTGAACTGGTCCGACGCCCAGCGCGCGACGGCGTCGGGCACCGGGTCGGTCGTCTCCTGCGGGAAGGCGGACAGCCGTTCCAGGAGGGGGGCGGGCAGGACGGCCGTGCTTTCGGTCGTCTCGACCTGGCCGGGAATTTGGGCGGCGTGGTTCAGGGTGACGCCGGTGATCGCGAACAGCATCAGCCCGATCAGGCTGACGGCCGCTGAAATCCAGTGCCATTGGTGCAACTGCTTCAGCCAGAACGAGCGCGTGGCGTTCAGGGCCGTCTTCGGCTTGGCCGCAGGCGCAGGAGTGGCGGGAGCGTCGGTCACGCCCGGCTTGTGCCGAACTTGAGAACCGTTTGCAAGATCGGCGGGGTGCGACGTTTCACAGCGTGGCGAACGCCGGTTGACGTCTCCCGCCCCCGGGGTCGAACTGGGAGGACACAGGGAAGCGGGAGGCGGCCTTGGACGACTGGACGGACCGTTTCGGCGGCAAGCTGGTGCTGGTGCTGCTGGACAACAAGTTCACCCCGGCCCTCAAGGCGGGGAGGAGCCTGTGGGGTCTGCAGAGGGATCTGACCTATCGGACCGGCCACGGCGACGACCGGATCACCGTGCCGGCCGGCTTCGTGACCGACCTGGCTTCGATCCCGCGCTGGGGGTGGGTCCTGCTGCCCCCGGACGGCCCGTGGGTGAAGGCGGCGATCGTGCACGACTTCCTCTACGCCACCTCGGGCGCCGGCGCCTGGAAACGGCGGACCGACGGACGGACCCGTCCGGAGCCCTACACCCGCGCCGAGGCCGACAACATCTTCAAGGAGGCGCTGGAGAACCGCGGCGTCGATCGCCTGCGTCGGCTGATCATCTGGGCCGCCGTGCGGCTGGGCGGGGGCCGGGGATGGGGCCGGGACGATTCGCGCCAGAGCGTCTCCCGAGCTGGAGAGGCCTTCGTCACGGAACGCTGAGCCCGCCGCCGACGAGGGTCAGCGGGTAAGCCGCACGCCGACCGACAGGGTGCGCGGCGGGCCGTAGCCGGCGACGCCGGTTCCCGTCTCGGAGACCTCGATCTGTTCGTCGAACAGATTGTCGGCGGCGAGCCATAGCGTGGCCCCTGGAGTCAGGGCCCAGTCGGCGCGCATGGCGGCGACGGCGGCGGCGTCCAGAACGCGGCTGTTCAGGTCGTCCTCGAAGCGGCGGCTCTCCCACCGCAGGTCGGCGGCTAGGGTCAGGCGCTCGACGGGTCGCCAGTCCAGGCCGGCGGTGGCGCTCCAGATTGGCGCCTGAGCCGGGCGCAGGCCGGTCAGCTGGGACGCGGCCGTCCGCCATCCATGTGGGCGTCGGCGGCCGAGAGGGCGGCGCGCAGGGACAGGGCCTCGCCCAGGTCCATCCGGGCGTCGATCTCGATGCCGGTCGCCCGGATGGTCCCGGCGTTGCGGCGCTGGCGCAGGACGCCGCCGGCGGGGACGAAGCCGGCGCGGGGGAAGATGGCGGGGCCCTGGCCGATGGTGACGTTGACGATGGCGTCCTCGATCTCGTTCCAGAAGACCGTGGTGGACAGGGAGGCGCGGTCGGCGGTCCAGCTCCAGCCGGCCTCGACTCCCCGCAGCGTTTCCGGCTCGAGCGCGGCGTTGGCTTCGGTCAGGTCGTTGCCGACGCGGAACGGGCGGTGCAGCTCGTTCAAGGTGGCGGGCCGGAACCCGGAATAGGCGGCCAGGCGGACCGCCTGGGTTCCCCCGGCAAGGGCGCCGAGGTCGCGGCGGACGGCGAGGCGGGCGCTGACGACGTCGCCGGACCGGTCGGAATCGGTCTCGTTCAGCGTCGGCTCTCCCGTGGCCAGGTCCCGTTCCAGGCGACGGCCGTCCTGGTTGCTCCAGGCGTCCCAGCGCAGGCCGCCGGCGACCAGCCAGGCGTCGTGCGTCCACGATCCTTCGGCGTAGAGGCCGGCGACGGAGGTCTCGCCGCCGGCGACGCGGTCGCGGGTGAAGGCGCCGCTCATGTAGCGAAAGCGCTCGCGGGTCTCGCCGTCGTTGAAGCGGGCGTCGGCGCCCAGTTCCCATTCGACGCGGGCCACGCCGGAGACGACGACGCGGCGCAGGGCGGCGTTCAGACCCCAGCCGGTGGCTGGGGTCTCGTACTGGTCGTTGGCGGGCGCGGTCGTGGCCCGGTCGGGGGCGACGGAGACGGAAGTGTTGGCCAGATCGCTCTGGCGCCGCCAGGCCTGGAGACGCCAGGCCGGGAGCGGCCGGCCGTGGGCTGGGCGGCGGCGGTGACGGACTGGCTGTTCCCGCTGGCCGTGGCGCGGGGCGCCGGCAAGGCCCGAGCCTCGCGCTCCTCGAAGGCGGAGGCGCGCACTGAGACGACCGCGGGCCGGCGGGCAGACTCGGCGCGGACCGAGGCGCTACGCACTTCCAGATCCAGCGGCGTGATCGGCCGCGCCCGCCGCCCGGCCGCGCACCGGGACGTAGCCGTCGCTGGTCTCGTAGAGGCCCGAGGCGACCAGACGGACCGAACCCAGGAACGCCGCGCCCGACGCGGCCAGTCGCGCGCCGCCGCGCTCGGCTATCGACGCATTCAGGACCGCGCCCTCATCGCGCTCGCGCAGCTGGATGACGCCGGTCAGCGCCCCCGCGCCATAGGCTCCCGCGCCGGCGCCGCGGACGATGTCCAGGCCGGACAAGCTCTCGGTCGGGACCTGGGACCAGATCACCCAGCCGCCGAAAGGGTCGTTCAGGGGCGCGCCGTCCAGGGTGACCAGGGTGCGGCCGGCGCCGGAGGGGGCGATGGCGCGCAGCGAGATCCCCTGGGTGGTGGGATTAGCCGAGAGGCTGGAGGTGCGCCGGAACAGGGAAACGGCGGGGACCTGGGCCAGGGCCTCGTCCAGCCGTTGCTCGGGCGCCAGGTCGGCGGCGTCCAGACGCAGGACGGCGAAGGCTGCGTCGCCGCCGGCGGGAGGCAGGCGAGGCGCGGTGACGACGACGTCGGGAAGGGGAGCGGCGGGCGGGGGCGCGTCCTGGATCATGCGGTCGGAACACTACACGGGCCGAGGCAGTTGCGGAGGCCCGGATCGTCAGGCGGCCTCGGCCCGCGCCTCCTGGTTCAGGACGCGGCGGATGGCGTTCAGCAGGGCGTCGGGCTGGATCGGCTTCTGGGCCACGCCGTCCATGCCGGCGGCCAGGTATTCGGCCTCGTCGCGCGGATCGGCGTTGGCGGTCAGGGCCAAGATCGGGACGCGGGCCGGGAGACCGGGAAGGGCGCGGATGGCGCGGGTGGCCTCGACCCCGTCCATCACGGGCATCTTGACGTCCATCAGCACCAGGTCGAACGGCGCGGCGGCGACGCGGTCGACGGCCTCGCGGCCGTTGTCGGCCGTCTCGTGGGTGCAGCCGAACAAGTCCAGGACCTTGCCGGCGACGAAGCGGTTGGTGGCGTTGTCGTCGACGACGAGCACGTGGAGCGTCTCGTGCGGGGTCGGGGCTTCCGGGACGACGCCCAGGTCCGTCACGCCCGGCGCGGCAGTCGGCAGACGCAAGAAGAAGAGGAAGCGCGCGCCGCCGTGCGGCGAACGCTCGACGGCGATCCGACCGTCCATGCGCTCGACGATCTGACGGCAGATGGCCAGGCCCAGCCCCGCGCCGGCCCCTTCCCGTCCGGCCCGTCCGGTGTTGAAGGGATCGAAGATGGACCGGGCGGCCTCTTCAGTGACGCCCGGGCCGCTGTCGTCCACGGTGACGGTCAGGATGGCGTCCTCGCCCTCGATACGGCCCTCCAGACGGACGGCCACCCGGCCCGATGGGGTGAATTTGATGGCGTTGCCGATCAGATTGTTCAGCAGCTGCTTCAGCCGCATCTCGTCGGCGAGCAGGCGGTCGGCGCCCGGCGCGTCGCAGATCACGGTCAGGGCCAGGGCCTTCTCCTGGGCGCGCGGGGCCCACAGCGCCAGCAGGTCCGCCGCCAGGGCGTCGAGCCGGACCGGACCGGTCTCGAAGGTCATCAGCCCCGCCTCGGCCCGCGACATGTCCAGGGCGTCGGTCAGAAGGCGCAGCAGGCTGGAGCCCGAGTCCAGGATGGTGCGGACATAAGGGCGCATCGCCTCCTGGGTCAGCTCGCGCTCCATCAGAGCGGCGACGCCCAAGACGCCGTTCAGGGGCGTGCGGATCTCGTGGCTCATCACCGCCAGGAACTCGGACTTGGCGCGGCTGGAGGTGCGGGCCTCCTGCTCCGCGCGGGCCAGGTCGCGGGCGAGGGTGCTCATCGCCTGGGCGCGGCGGCGATGGATGGCGCTGCCGGCCTGGAGCAGGTGCACGCCGGCGCCGACCCCGGCGTAGCGTCCCTGCCGCGTGACCACGAAGCCGTTGAGCAGGCCGCCCAGGCTGGCGGCGTCGATGCTCTCGAACAGGGTCTCCGCGTCGGCGTCGGCGTCGAGCAGGCGCGGGGCGGGATCCATGAAGCTGGAGGCTGGGCGCCGGGCGTAGAGGGCGCGGCCGAACTCGGCGGCCATGCGCAGGGTGAAGGCGTTGCGCTCGACCAGGCCGATCGGGCGGCGGTCGGCGTCGATCACGGCGATCGCCAGGGTGTCCGGCTCGCGCTCGAACCTGTCGAAGACGTGGGCGCCCGGCGTGTCGGGCGTGATCGGCTCGGCGTCGCTGGCGAAATCCCCGATCCTGGCCATACGCGCGGTACTCCCTCTGGCGGGGAGGACCTAGGCAGGCGGCGCTTAACAGCAGCTTTGCCGTATGTGAAATATTCGCGAGATTATCTTGAAAATCAGTCCGTAAGCGGACGTCAAAGACGCTTCAAGAGGTCGGCCGCGAAGACGGACAGGGTGTCGTCGCGGGCCCCCATGACGACGATCCGGTCGCCGGGGCGGACCAGTTCGACCAACCGATCGCCGCAGGCGTCGCGGGTGGCCAGGGCCTCGGCGTTGCGGCCGGCCGCGCGGACGCCCGAGGCGATGTCCTCGCTGCCCACGCTCCGGTCGGTGGTGCCGCCGTAGTAGACGGGCTCGGGCATCAGCAGGACGTCGTCCTCGCGCATCAGGCCGGCGAACCCGTCGATGAACTCGTGCCGCATCAGTTTCAGAGGACCGAACCCGTGCGGCTGGAACAGGATCAACAGTCGACCCTCGAAGGTGTGCAGGGTCTTCAGCGTGGCGGCGATCTTGTCGGGGTTGTGGGCGAAGTCGTCGATGACGGTGACGCCGTTCGCCGTCCCCACCACCTCCATCCGGCGGCGGATGCCCGAGAAGGTCTCCAGTGCCACGACGGCCTGGTCCAGGGGAACGCCCAAGGCGCGGACGGCGCCGA
Organism: Brevundimonas sp. CURTG3B2_SDJG; assembly: GCF_057364705.1. Lineage (NCBI taxonomy): Bacteria > Pseudomonadati > Pseudomonadota > Alphaproteobacteria > Caulobacterales > Caulobacteraceae > Brevundimonas > Brevundimonas sp. CURTG3B2_SDJG. Next base: position 2,112 of record NZ_JBNFOJ010000035.1, on the reverse strand, counting down.
GCGCGGCCAGGGCGTTGGCGACGTTGTGGGCGCCGGGGACATTCAGGGTCACGGTATGGCGGCCGCCGCCTTCCTCAGTCAGGGTGAACCGCATCCCGGCCGGCGCGGCTCCAGATCGTGGGCGTTCAGGGTCGCGGACTCCTCGCCGAGGGCGAAGGTGACGATCTTATCGGCGGGCAAGCTTTGGGCCAGCGCGGCGGTCTCGGGATTGTCCAGGTTGAGCACCGCGGTCCGGGCGCGGCCGGTGAAGCCGCCGAACAGGTCGCGCAACTCCTCCATCGACTTGTGGTCCAGCGAGATGTTGGAGACCACCGCCACGGTCGGATCGTAGCGGGCGATGGAGCCGTCGCTTTCGTCGACCTCGGAGACGAACAGGTCCGCGCCGCCGATCAGGGCGCTGGCGAAGGGATGGTCGGCGTCGGCGAAATTCTTCATCACAGCGCCGTTCATGACCGTAGGCGCGCGGCCGGTCTGGTGCAGGATCCAGGCGATCATGCCGGTGATGGTCGACTTGCCGCTGGTGCCCGCTACGCCGATCGAGGTCGGGGCGGCGTTGAACAGCTGGGAGAGGAGTTCGGGGCGGGTGATGATGCGGGCGCTGACGCGCTTGGCCGCGCCGATATCGGGCACGGTGTCCTCGATGGCGCCGGTGGCGACGACGGTCTGGTCGGCGCGGGTCACGCCCGAGCCGTCCTGGGGGTGCAGGGTCACGCCGTGGGCTTCCAGCCAGGCGAATTTCTCGGGCGTGCGGCCCTGATCGCGCGAGCGATCCGAACCCTCGATGCGGCCGCCACGCGCCTGGACGATCATCGCCAGCGGCAACATGCCCGAGCCGCCGATCCCGCAGAAGAAGTAGTCGTCCTGACGCATGTGCTTGATCTTGGGGGGCGAAACCGGGGAATGTCCGGCGGCCTGACTAGCACGGTCCAGGCGGGAGGCCAGCGGCGCATATGAAGATCGGCATCGTCAACGCCAGTTCGCGCCTGGATCGCGCGCGCGCCGACGCCGTGCATGCGTGGATGGACGCCCACTATCCCGACGGATCGGTGTCGGTGGTGTTCCACCCGGCCAGCTTCCAGAAGCACGGCCATTTCGGCGGCGACGACGCGACCCGGGCCGCGGCCTTCGTGGAGTTCGCCAACGACCCCCGACTGGACGCCATCTGGTTCGCGCGCGGCGGCTACGGTTCGTGCCGGATCGCCGAGGCGGTGCTGCCTCGGCTGAAAGAGGTTGCGCGCGCCAAACGCTATCTGGGCTATTCGGACGCCGGCAGCCTGCTGGCCATGCTCTACAAGGCCGGCTTCCCGCATGTGGCCCATGGGCCGATGGCGTCCGACGCCGTGCGGCGCGAGGAGACGGGGACGCGTGCCCTGGCCTGGCTGACCAAGGGAGCCAAGTCGTCGTGGGAGCCGTCGCTGCATGAAGACCCGCGCCCGGCGGCCGCCTTCAACCTGTCGATCCTGGACGCCTTGGTCGGGACCTATCTGGAGCCGGACCTGACTGGACACGTGCTGATGCTGGAGGACGTGTCGGAGCCGCTCTACCGGATCGATCGGATGATGTTCCACGTGACCGCCCAGCCGTCGATCCGGCGGGTCGCCGGCATCCGCATGGGGCGGGTGTCGCAGATCGTGGAGAATGACCCTGACTTCGGCCTGACCGCCGAGGAGATCGCGCGCTACTGGTGCCAGCGGTCCGGGATTCCCTATCTCGGGGCCGCCGACATCGGTCACGACGGCGCCAACAAGGTCGTGCCGTTCGGGCCACGGTGAAAGCGGTTCCGCTCGCGCGAGCGGGGAAAACCGATAGACAATCGTGGCGAAATCTGGGCACACGCGATTCAGCAGCTGGCGCGATGATCGCCGCCGGCTGGCGGGGCCAGAACACTGGATGCTCGCGGACGGTCGGCCGGGGTTCGGGGGGACGCCGGCCGGCCGTTCGTTTCTTTGCATGGCCGCGACCCCGTAGCGCTGGCGCCACGCCCCTGGCCGCGCCATCTTCGGCGGAATGAACCGCCGCAATCTTCTGGTCCGGGCCGCAGGGGCTGCTGGCTGTCGCCGGCGGTGCTTGGTGGGGCGCGCGAGACCCTGTTGTGGCCGTCGCCCGGCCTGG
>NZ_JBNFOJ010000034.1:0-15858 GCF_057364705.1 Brevundimonas sp. CURTG3B2_SDJG | reverse complement strand
GGCCGCAACGCCGTCGCCATCCAGGCCGACGCCGGGAACGCCGGACGGCGCGCGGGCGGCGGTCGACGGGGCCGTGGCCGACCTGGGCGGGATCGACATCCTGGTGAACAACGCAGGCATCGCCCGCGGCGGCCTGATCGCCGACATGACGCTGGAGGACATCGACGCCGTGCTGGACGTCAACGTGCGGGGGGTGGTCCTGACGACCCAGGCGGCGCTCGCCCACATCACCGACGGCGGCCGCATCGTCTCGATCGGCAGTTGCCTGGGCGAACGGGTCGCCTCGCCGGGGATCACCCTCTACTCGGCCACCAAGTCGGCGCTGGAATCGTTCAACCGGGGCCTGGCCCGCGAACTGGGCCGCGCGGGGTGACGGTGAATCTGGTCAAGCCCGGCCCGACCGATACGGACATGAACCCGGCCGACGGCCCGGGCGCGGACGATCAGCGAGCGGGAACGGCGCTGGGCCGCTACGGCCGGCCCGAGGAAATCGCCGCGGCGGTGGCCTTCCTGGCCGGCCCCCGACGCCGGCTTCATTACCGGCACGGGCATCCTGGTCGACGGCGGCGTCAACGCCTGACGCGGCCGGTGGGCGCGGGCGATCGTCGCCCGCGCCCTGCCCGGCTATCGGCGCACGAAGGTCGATCCGGCGTATTCGAGCGACGCGGGCCGTCCATCGGCCCCCAGGGTGAAGACGATCGGTTCGCCCCGGAACGGGGTCAGCTCGACCCTCAGGCTCTCGGGCTGGGTGAAGTATTCGGCGACGGCATGCTGGACGCCGATGGCGACCTCGAGCCGCTCGCCGGCCCGGCGCACCGTCATGACTCCGTAGGCCGGGCTGACATACTCTCCGACATAGGCCTGGTCGGACAGGCTGAGCGTCCTGGGGCGGGCGGCGCGCTCCTGGACCCCCGCCGCCATGCCCGCGCGGCGGCGATCGCGCTGCTCGGCCAGGGCGGTCAGCTTGGCGTCGTAGACCGCCTCCAGATCCGGAACGCCGGCGAACCAGTCGTAGGCGTAGTTGGCCACCAGGTCGGCGAGCTCGCCGGCGAAGGCGTCCTCGTTGACCATCACCGCCACGCCCAGACGGCGTTCGGGCATGAAGGAGACGTGGACCCGCGACCCGGAGAAATTGCCGAAATGGTGGATCAGGACGTCGTCGCCATAACGACCGACCTGCCAGCCCAGCCCGTAGCCCGTCCGGACGTAGGGGCCGAAGGCGGTCTGCTGGGCGACCCTGGAGGCGTGGGTGGAGGCGACGAGACCGGCGGGGAAGACGCGGCGACCGCCGACCACGCCGTCGGAGACCTGGGCCTGGAGCCAGAGGGCCATGTCGTCCGCCGTCGAGACCAAGCCTCCGGCCGACTGCATGGTGGCGTCGGTCTTCTGCAGATACGAGCGCTCGGGCCGACCCGGGACGCGTCCGAAATGGCCGGCCGCGACCGCGCCGGCGGCCCGGGCCTCGTCGATGCGGGCGGTCGTATGGATCATGCCCAGGGGCTTCAGGACCTCGTCGTCCACCAGGTCGCGCCAGTCACGGCCCCAGCGATGCTCGATGAGCACGGTGGCCAGGTTGTAGCCGACGTTGGTGTACTCGAACGTCCCATAAGGCGTCTCGGGGTCGGCGTGGGTCTCGGCCGTCAGGTTCCACAGGGTCGCGGGCGTCCAGTCGCCGGAGAAGGCGACGCGATAGCCGATCGCGCCGTTGTCCAGGCCCGAGCGGTGGCTGAGCAGGTCGTCAGGGTGACGCGGCCGGCGAGGTCGGCCGGGATGCGGGTGTCGGGCGACCAGGCGGACAGGGGCGCGTCCAGATCGACCTCCCCCCGCCCAGCCATCGCCGCGATCGCCAGGGCGGTGAACGCCTTGGTCGAGGAGGCGATGTAGAACGGGGTGTCGGCCGTCACCGCCGCCCCGCTTTCGACGTCGGCCACGCCGAAGCCGGCCGTGTGGATCGCGCCCTGGCCGTCCACCACCGCCACCGCCATTCCAGGAACCGCCTCGATCCGCTCCAGCGCCTTGCGCGCGAAGGCGTCGAGGGCTTCGGGGAAGTGGTCCCGGTCCTGAGCCGAGGCGGCCCCAGGCAGGCAGGCGAACAGGACGGCCGCAAAGGCCAGACGGACAGGACGCATGGTTCGAGATATCCCCCGCGTCAGAATGAGCGGCGCGACGACATGAGGCGACGACCCGGCCCGGCGGATGCAGGACCCGATGAAAATCAGGCCGCAGGCTTCACCGCGACGTCACGAAACCGCCTCGCCCGACCGCTAGTCATTTGCCCTTCGGCCCGGCGCTCGCTACATCCCGCGCCAACCTCCCCTAAATCCGACCCAGCAAGGCGCGACGCACCTCATGGCGCAGCAATACATTTTCCAGATGCAGGGCCTGACCAAGGCCTTTCCCGGCGGCAAGAAGATCTTCGAGAACATCTGGCTGAGCTTCTACTCCGACGCCAAGATCGGCGTGGTCGGGGTCAACGGCTCGGGCAAGTCCACCCTGCTGAAGATCATGGCCGGGCTGGACAAGGAATTCTCGGGCGAGGCCAAGGCCGCCGACGGAATCAAGCGCGGCTACCTGGAGCAGGAGCCGCAGCTGGATCCCGCACTGAACGTCCGCCAGAACGTCGAGGCCTGGTGCGAGGAGAAGCAGTGGGTCAACCGCTTCAACGAAGTGGCCGCCGAGCTGGGCGAGAACTACACCGACGAGTTGATGGAGGAGATGACCGCCCTCCAGGAGAAGATCGACGCGGCCGACGTCTGGGACATCGACAGCCGCATCGAGATGGCGATGGACGCCCTGCGCTGCCCGCCGGACGACTGGGAGGTCACCAACCTGTCCGGCGGCGAGAAGCGTCGCGTGGCGCTGGCCCGTCTGCTGCTGTCCAAGCCCGACATGCTGCTGATGGACGAACCGACCAACCACCTGGACGCCGAGTCGGTCGCCTGGCTGCAGCACCATCTGGAAAGCTTCCCGGGCTGCGTGATCCTTGTCACCCACGACCGCTACTTCCTGGACCAGGTCACCAAGTGGACGCTGGAGCTGGACCGCGGCAAGGGCCACCCGCACGAGGGCAACTACTCCTCGTGGCTGGAGGCCAAGCAGAAGCGCGTGGTCCAGGAGCAGTCGGAATCCGAAGCCCGCCAGCGCGCCCTCACCCGCGAGCTGGAATGGGTCCGCTCGGGCGCCAAGGCCCGCCAAGCGAAATCGAAGGCGCGTCTGGCCGCTTATGAGAAGATGGTCGCCGAACAGGAGAACGCGACCAAGGCGCAGTCCTTCGCCGTCATCCAGATCCCGCCGGGGCCGCGCCTGGGCAACGTCGTGCTGGAGGTCGAGGGCCTGCAGAAGTCGTATGGCGACAAGGTCCTGTTCGACAACCTGACCTTCAAGCTGCCGCCGAACGGCATCGTCGGCGTCATCGGCCCCAACGGCGCCGGTAAGTCGACGATGTTCAAGCTGATCACCGGCCAGGAGCAGCCGGACGGCGGCACGATCAAGGTCGGCGAGACCGTCAAGCTGGCCTATGTCGACCAGTCGCGCGACGACCTGAAGCCGGACGAGACCATCTGGCAGGCCATCAGTGGCGGCACCGACATCATGATGGTCGGCAAGCGCGAGATTAACTCCAGAGCCTACGTCGGCAGCTTCAACTTCAAGGGCGGCGATCAGCAGAAGAAGGTCGGCCAGCTGTCGGGCGGCGAGCGCAACCGAGTGCACCTGGCCAAGACCCTGGCCTCGGGCGGCAACCTGATCCTGCTCGACGAACCGACGAACGACCTGGACATCGAGACGCTGCAGAACCTGGAAGAGGCGCTGGAGGAGTTCGCCGGCTGCGCCGTGGTCATCAGCCACGACCGCTGGTTCCTGGACCGTCTGGCGACCCACATCCTGGCGTTCGAGGGCGACAGCCACGTCGAATGGTTCGAGGGCAATTTCGAAGCCTACGAAGAGGACAAGAAGCGCCGGCTGGGCGCCGACAGCCTGATCCCGCATCGGATCAAGTTCCAGAAGTTCGGGCGGTAAGAACAAGAAGGGCGGCGGTTCGAACCGCCGCCCTTTTCCTTGATGTCAATCGACATTCACCTCTAGCCGTCATTCCGGGGCGTCCGCAGGACGAACCCGGAACCCAGGAGGTCTGAACTCTGCGTCGAACACAGTCGGCCGCCTGACTGTAGCCCTGGGTTCGGGGTTCTTCGCGTCGCTCAGCCCCGGAATGACGATCTCAGAACGCTAAACGCTCCGAACATCGACCCTAGTGCTTCACCCGGACGTAAGCGCCCGGCGCGGCCTCGCCGGCCTTCAGCTTGCCGGAGCCTGGTTTCCGAGCCTTGACCTTGTCGTCGCCCGCCGCCTGGTCCAGCCAGCCCTGCCACTCGGGCCACCAGGAGCCGGGCTTCTGTTCCGCGCCCGCCAGCCAGGCGTCGGCGTCGGCCGGGGCGTCGTCGTTGACCCAGTAGCCGTGCTTGCCGGCGGCCGGCGGATTGATCATCCCGGCGTTGTGACCCGAGCCGCCCAGCAGGAAGCGCGTCGGCCCTCCGAAGTAGGACCGACCGGCGTAGGTTGTCTTCCAGGCCGCGACGTGGTCGTCCTTCAGGGCCACGATCATCACCGGGGTCTTGATCGCCGACAGGTCGAGCGCGACGCCGTCGACGGTGACGCCGCCCCTGTCCTTCAGCCGGTTCTGCTGGAGCACCTGTCGGCCGTATTCCTTCAGCAGGCGCGCCGGGATGCGGGCGCCGTCGTCGAACCACCACAGCAGGTCCGAGGCGCGGACCTCGTCGCCCAGCAGGTAGTGGTTGACCACCGACGACCAGATCAGGTCGTTGGCGCGGACCGTCGAGAACAGCTTGGCGAGATCGTGCGCCTCGACATAGCCCTTGTGATCCAGATAGCGGTCGAAGGCCTTCAGATCGGCCTCGCTGGTGAACACCGACCACTCGCCCATGTCGCCGAAGTCGACCAGGGTCGCGATCAGGGTGGCGCTGGCCACGCGGTCCCCGCGACCGGTCTGCGCCAGATAGGCCAGGGCCATCGCCGTGAGGGTGCCGCCCAGGCAGTAGGAGACCAGGTCGACATCGCCCTCGCCCGTCGCCTGCTCGACGGCGTCCATGGCGGCGATCAGGCCGTCGGCCACGTAGCGGTCCAGGCCGGTGTCGGCCTGGCTCTCATCCGGATTGGCCCAGGAGATGACGAAGACCGTATGCCCCTGATCGACCAACCATTTCAGGTAGCTGGACTTGGGCGACAGGTCGAACAGGTAGTATTTGTTGACCAGCGGCGGCACGAACAGCAGCGGCCGGCGATAGACCTTGTCGGTCGTCGGCGCGTACTGGATCAGCTCCATCAGGTCGGTCTTGAACACCACCGCGCCGGGCGTGGCGGCGATGTTGACGCCCAGCTCGAAATCGTTCGGCGCGCGGCGCTGGATCAGGCCCTGGCCGGTGGAGACGTCTTCCAGCAGGTTGGACAGGCCGGTCATCAGGTTCAGGCCGCCGCTCTCGATGGTGCGACGGGCGACCTGGGGATTGGTCTGGGCGAAGTTGGTCGGGGCTAGGGCGTTGACCAGCTGACGGCTGACGAAGTCGACCTGGGTGCGGACCTCGTCGGTGACCGGAGCCGTGGCGACGAAGTCCTGAAGCTGGCGCGCGGCCAGCAGATAGGACTGCTTGATGAAGTCGTAGACCGGCTCGTCGGTCCAGGCCGGATCGGCGAAGCGGCGGTCGCCCTTGGCCGGCGCGGCCACCGGCGCGGGCGTCTGACCCAGGGCGCGCTCGCCCATAGTGCGCCACAGGGCGGTCCAGTCGCTCCACCCTTTGGCCTGAGCCGCCATCAGGGCCGCCGGCTGCATCATCACGCTGGCGTTGAAGGCCAGGATCGCCTGGGTCAGGGTCGCCGGGTCGTAGGGCAGCGGTTCCGGCGACACGGCTTGGGACCAGACCGCGCGCGTCGCGGCGCCGGCGTTCCGCATCAGCTGGGTCAGGGTCTCGGCGACGACCAGGGGGTCGGGCGCGCCGCGAAGGCCGAGAACAGGGCGTTGGCCGGATGGGCCGCCGAGACGCCGGGAAGGCCGTTGGTCTGCGCATCGGACATGAGCGCCGCCTCAGAGCGAGAGAAGAACGTCGACCGCCGCGCAATCGCTCGGCGCCACGAACAGGAACGCCAGGGCGCGGTCCGGGTTCTGAGCCGTCCAAATCGGGCAAGGCGCTTCGGCGGCGTCGATCAGGGCGGCGACGCCGGCGGCGGTCTGAAGCATCGGGTAGGCGGCGGAATCGAAGGGCATGACGGTCTTTCGGGGCGCTCGGGTTCGACGAGCGGCGATATGTCATGGCTTTTCTGCGAAGGCGATGGCAAGTTTCGCGAAATCGATGTGCATTTTTGCACAGGACCCTCGCATGTCGGACTTCAACTGGAACGACCTCCGCGCCTTCCTGGCCGTGGCGCGAACGGGCCGCCTGACCGGCGCCGCCGCGCGGGCGGGAATGGATCACACCACGGTCGGGCGCCGCATCGCCGCGCTGGAGGCCGGGCTGGGCGCGCGGCTGTTCGACCGCAGCCCTCAGGGCTACGCCCTGACCGCGCACGGCGAACGCCTGATGCCGACCGCCGAGACGATCGAGAGCCTGACCCTGCTGGCCGCCCACGAACTGGGCGAGGCGGACCAGGCCCTGAGCGGGACGGTGCGCATCGGCGCGCCGGAAGGCTTCGGCAGCTATGTGCTGGCTCCGCTGATGGCGCGGCTCGCGGACCGGCACCCGAACCTGGACATCCAGCTGGTGGCCATCTCGGGCGTCCTCAGCCTGTCCAAGCGCGAGGCGGACATCGCCGTGACGCTCAGCGCCCCTCGCGAGGCCGTCTGGCGGCGCGCAAGCTGACCGACTATGCGCTGAGCCTGTACGCCTCGCCCGGCTACCTGGACGCCCGCCCGCCGATCCGGACCCGGGCCGACATGGCCGGCCATCGCTTCATCGGCTACATCGGCGACCTGCTGTACGCCCCGGAACTGGATTACATGTCGGCGCCCGACGTGGACATCCATGTGGGCCTGCAGAGCTCCAACCTGATCGCCCAGCTTCAGGCCTGCCTGGCGCGCCGGCCTGTGCGTGCTGCCCGACTTCATCGCCGCGCGCGAACCGATGCTCCGGCGGGTCTTGCCCGACGCCGTGCGCCTGGACCGCAGCCTGTGGCTGGTGGTGCACGCGGACCTGCGCAGCCTGGCCCGGATCCGGGCGGTGACGGCGATGATCGTCGAGGCGGTCAAGGCCGACCGCCCCCTGTTCGGGCCGCCGGCGCCCGCCTGACGCCGCGGCGCTTGGCGGGGCGCGTCCGGCCTGATGTAATCCCCGTCATGACCCAACGCTCCGCCGTCCTGATCATGCAGCGGCACCTCGCGCCGCTCAGCCCCTTCCTGGAGGGCGCCTACGATGTCTACCGGTTCTGGGAAGGGCCGCCGCTGGAGGCGGCGCACGACATCGGGGCCCTGGTCGTGGCCGGCGAGTTCGCCCTGGACAAGCACCTGATCGAAAGTCTGCCGAACCTGCGGCTGATCGCCTGCTTCACGTCGGGTTACGACGGCATAGACGTCGAATGGTGCCGCGCGCGCGGTTTGGCCGTCAGCCACGCGCCAGGCGTCAACCACGAGGACGTGGCCGACCACGCCATCGGCCTGATCCTGGCCGCGCGGCGTCAGATCTCGGCCGGCGACCGAGCCCTGAGGGCCGGCGGCTGGACGGCGGAGACCAAGACCGTCACCCCGTCGCTGAAGGACCAGCGACTCGGCGTCGTCGGCCTGGGCGCGATCGGGGACGCGGTGGCGCGCCGGGCCGAGGCGCTGCGCATGACGGTGCGATGGTGGGGGCCGCGGGAGAAGGCCGCGGACTGGCCGCGCGCCGCGACGCTGATGGACCTGGCCCGGGACAGCGACATCCTGGTGGTCGCCTGCAAGGCGGACGAGAGCAACCGGGGGCTGATCTCGCGCGAGGTCGTCGAGGCGCTGGGGCCGCAGGGCCTGCTGGTCAATGTGGCGCGCGGCCAACTGGTCGACGAGACGGCCCTGATCGCCGCGTTGAAGGACGGACGCCTGGGTCAGGCGGCGCTGGACGTCTTCGAGACCGAACCGACGGTGGCGGCGCGCTGGGTCGACGTCCCCAACACCGTGCTGACGCCCCATACGGGCGGCGCCACGACCGAGGCCGTCCAGGGAATGCTGATGCTGCTGATGCAGAATCTGGCGGCCGCCTTCGCGGACGAGCCGCTGAAGACGCCGGTTCCGGAAGCCTGAGACCTTTCCGGGCTGGCGGGCGCGACGCTTCTGCGGTCTGATGCGGCGACCAGAACCGCCTGATGCGAGAGCCCGCTTGAGCCAGACCCTGATCGAAACCGGCGCCGAAACGTCGCCGCTCCAGCTTGAGTGTTTCCCGGTGCGGCCCAATCCGCCGCAGATCGTGCCCGGGCGGCCGGACCGCGACTGGATGGACGCCTTCGCCGCGCGGCATCCCTATCGCTGCCTGCCGCTGAGCATGGCCAACACCACCGGCTGGGAGATCCTGTGCCCGTTCGGGTTCGAGGTGGAGTGGAACGGCGGGCTGGGCGCCGAGGCGATCCGGTTCAAGCCCGACGCCGACGCGACGCTGTTCGAGCATTTCGCCGTGTCGCACTTCACCCACGGGGTGGTCACCTTCCATGTCGGGTGGCTGTTCCGCACGCCGCCGGGCTGGGCGCTGAGGGCCTCGGGCTCGCCCAACCGGTTCAAGCACGGGATCGCGCCGCTGGAGGGCCTGGTCGAGACCGACTGGCTGCCCTACCCCTTCACGATGAACTGGCGCTTCACCGCGCCGGGCCGGGTGCGGTTCGAGAAGGACGAGCCCTTCTGCTTCATCCAGCCGATCGAGCACCACAAGATCGAGGCGTTCCAGCCGGTGGGGGCGCCGCTGGCGGCCGACAGCGACCTGTCTCGCCAGTACGAGGCTTGGAAGGAAGTCCGCACCGAGTTCAACAACCGCATGGCCGACGGCGATCCCGAGGCGGTCAAACAGGCCTGGCAGCGCTACTATTTCCGGGGCGAATATCCGGACCAGAGCACGGCCCGGCCCGAGGGACACGTCAACAAGCGCCGCCTGGCCTCCGTGCCCCAGACGGCGGCCCCCGCCGCCCCGGCGCCGACCGCCGCGACGGTGGACTTCAAGGGATGGTCGGCCCTGGGCGCGGCCGGCAAGCCCAAGGCGGACGGCTGAGGCTCGTCAGCCGCCCGACGGCTCGGGCGGCATCGGCATGGGCATGGGCGCCGGCTGGGGCATCGGAATGGCCATGGGCCGAGGCGGCGCAGGCGGCTGAGGCAGCTCGTCGTCGCCAGCCGGCCGTCGCCGTCGCGGTCCATCCGCGCGAACATGCGCCCGCGCCCGCCGACAACTCTTCCCGGCTGACCCGGGCGTCGCGATCGGCGTCCGACTGGGAGATCATGCCGCGCAGCCGGCTGCCGCCCCGCGCCGCGACCTCGGGCCGGGAGAGGCTCGCCATCTCGTCGCCGGTGATCGATCCGTCCTGGTTGGCGTCCAGGCGGGTGAACAACCGGTCCGCCCAGGGGGCTACCTCGTCCGTCGCGCGCGGCAACATCATGCCCCCGCCCATGCGGCCTTCGACGGGTGGGCCCGGCGGGGTCGGGGCGGCTTGAGGAGTCTGGGCCTGGGCGGCGGCCGCGGCCAGCATCAGCAGGGCGGCGACGGCGGGGGCGAGAAGAGTCGATCGGGTCATCGGAACATCCAGCGACAAGGAGGCTGCGGGGACCAGACTGTTCCGCAAACACCCCCCTGACCAGCGGTTTTTCCTTGCATAATCATATAAGGATATCTTTATATAAGCCGATGTCGTTGACCGCCGACCAGACCGTCGAAGTCCTTCGGGCCGCAGGCGAACCCACCCGCTTGCGGGTCCTGTCGTTGCTGGCCGGCGAGGAGCTGTCGGTGATGGAGCTGTCGCGCATCCTGGAGCAGAGCCAGCCCCGTGTGTCGCGGCATCTGAAGCTGATGGCCGATTCCGGGCTGATCGAACGCTTTCCCGACGGCGCGCGCGTCTTCTACCGGCTGTCGTCCGATCACCGGGCGCGACGGCTGATCGACACGGTCCTGGACATGCTGGACGACGGCGCGGGTGAAGCGGACGACCGGCGGCTGGAGGATGTCCGCCGCGAGCGCGAGATCGCCGCAAGCGCCTATTTCGAACGCATCGCCCCTCAATGGGACCGGATCCGTTCGCTCTACGTCAGCGAGACCGCGGTCGAGAACGCCATCCTTAAGGCGGCGGGGGACGGCCCGTTCGAGCGGGTCGTCGACCTGGGCACGGGCTCCGGTCGGATGCTGACCCTGCTGGGCGACCGGGCGCGGGTGTCTGTCGGCCTGGATCTCAGCCAGAACATGCTGAACCTGGCCCGCACGAACGTCACCAGAGCGGGTCTGGAGAAGGTCGAGCTTCGCCACGGCGACATTTTCGCCACCCGCCTGCCCCAGCAGAGCGCCGACCTGGTGCTGGTGCACCAGGTCCTGCACTATCTGGCCGATCCCGCCGCCGCGGTGGCCGAGGCAGCTCGGCTGGTCACCCCGGGCGGGCGGCTGCTGATCGTCGATTTCGCGCCCCATGCGCTGGAGCACCTGCGCGAAGAGCATCAACACCGCCGGCTGGGCTTCTCGGACGACGAGATGCGCCGATGGCTGACCGGTGCGGGCCTGGAACCCGCCGCCCCCACCGCCCTACCCCCGGACACCGAAGGCCTGACCGTGTCGATCTGGACCGCCACCCGCCCCATCCAAGCCCAGGCCGACGCGGCATGACCGGCGGACCCGTCAGCCTGGCCGAAGCGCGCGCGCTCTTGCTGTCGCCGCTCGGTCCCATCGCCCGCGCGGGGCAGGACGCCTCGCGCCCGCGGGTGTCGTTCGAGTTCTTCCCGCCCAAGTCGGACGAGGCCGAGGCCAATCTCTGGAAGGCCATCCGGCGCCTGGAGCCGCTCGAGCCGGCCTTCGTCTCGGTGACCTACGGCGCGGGCGGATCGACCCGCGAGCGCACCCACCGCACGGTCCAGCGCATCCTGGCCGAGACCTCGCTTCGCCCGGCCGCCCATCTGACCTGCGTCGAGGCCAGCCGCGAAGAGGTCGACGAGGTCGTCGAGAGCTACAAGGCCATCGGCGTCGATCATATCGTCGCCTTGCGCGGCGACCCGCCCGGCGGATCAGGCATCGGCGGCGCCTACCAGCCCCGCGCGGACGGCTACGCCAACGCGACCGAGCTGACCCGCGCTATCTCGCGCATCGGCGGGTTCGACGTCACCGTGGGCGTCTATCCGGAACGGCATCCGGAAAGCCCGTCCATCGAGCACGACATCGAGGTCCTGAAAGCCAAGGTGGACGCCGGCGCGACCCGCGCCGTCAGCCAGTTCTTTTTCGACATCGACGCCTTCCTGCGTTTCCGCGACCGCGTGAGGGCCGCAGGCGTGACCCTTCCGCTGATCCCCGGGATCATGCCGGTCTCGAACTTCGCCGGGCTGCAACGGATGTGCGGCGCCTGCGGGGCCAACATTCCGGAGTGGCTGAAGGCGCATTTCGACGGCCTGGACGACGATCCCGAGACCCGCAAGCTGATCGCCGCCTCCGTCGCCGCCGAAACCTGCGCGCGGCTGCAGGAGGAAGGCTTCTCGGATTTCCACTTCTACACGCTGAACCGCGCCGACCTAGTCTACGCCATCTGCCGGGTGCTGGGCGTGCGCGAGCAGAGGACCCCCGCATGACCGCCCGCCTGTTCTCCCTGTCCTGCGCCGGATGCCGCTGGGCCGCCGAACAGCTGGGGCGCGGCCTGCCGCCGGCCGTCTCGCGGCCGTTGTCGGCGTATGGAACGCGCGCCCGCACAGGAGTCCGCCCATGACCCGCGCCGAACGCATCGCCGCCCTGCACGCCGCCGCCAAGGAACGCATCCTGGTGCTGGACGGCAGCTGGGGCGTGATGATCCAGCGCCGCGAACTGGACGAGGCCGATTTCCGCGGCGACCGCTTCGTCGCCGCCAACGGCTATGACGAAAAGCACCAGATGAAGGGGAACAACGACATCCTCTGCATCACCCGTCCCGACATCATCGCCGACCTTCACGACCAGTACTACGCCGCCGGCGCCGACATCAGCGAGACCAACACCTTCTCGGCCACCGTCATCGCCCAGGAAGACTACGCCCTGGACGCCCAGGCGGTCTGGGACATCAATCTGGAAGGCGCCCGGCTGGCCCGCGCCGCCGCGGACCGCTGGACCGGGAAGGAGCCGACGAAGCCGCGCTTCGCCGCCGGTTCGATCGGGCCGCTGAACAAGATGCTGTCCATGTCCTCGGACGTGAACGACCCCGGCGCGCGGTCAGTCACCTTCGACCAGGTCTATGAGGCCTACCGCCACCAGGTGCGGGCGCTGCACGAGGGCGGGGTGGACCTGTACCTGATCGAGACCATCACTGACACGCTGAACTGCAAGGCCGCGATCAAGGCCATCCTGGACCTTCAGGACGAGGGCCTGGAGCCCCTGCCGATCTGGATCTCGGGCACCATCGTCGACCGCTCGGGCCGGACGCTGAGCGGCCAGACGGCCGAGGCCTTCTGGCACAGCGTGCGCCACGCCAAGCCGTTCGCGGTGGGCTTCAACTGCGCCCTGGGCGGCGAGCTGATGCGGCCCTTCATCGCCGAGCTGGCGCGGGTCGCCGACACCCTGGTCGCCGCCTATCCGAACGCCGGCCTGCCCAACGCCATGGGCCAGTACGACGAGCAGCCGCACGAGACCGCCCACTTCATCGAGGAATGGGCGCGCTCGGGCCTGGTCAACATCGTCGGCGGCTGCTGCGGCACGACGCCGGAGCATATCCAACACGTGGCGGAGGAGGTGGCGGGCTTGCCGCCCCGCGCCATTCCGGAGCGACCGACAGCGATGCGATTGTCGGGGCTGGAACCCTTTGAACTGGTAGCCTGAGTTGCGTCCCACCTTCATCAACGTCGGCGAACGGACCAACGTCACCGGCTCGGCCAAATTCCGCAAGCTGGTCGTCGAGGGCGACTATGCGGCCGCGCTGGACGTCGCCCGCCAGCAGGTCGAGGCCGGGGCCGCCGTCATCGACATCAACATGGACGAGGGCCTGCTGGACGGCGTCGTGGCCATGCGAACCTTCCTGAACCTCATCGCCGCCGAGCCCGACATCGCACGCGTGCCGGTGATGATCGACAGCTCCAAATGGGAGGTGATCGAGGCGGGTCTGAAGTGCGTCCAAGGCAAGCCGATCGTGAATTCGATCAGCATGAAGGCCGGCGAGGCGGAGTTCCGCGAACAGGCGGTCAAATGCCTGCGCTACGGCGCCGCCGTGGTGGTCATGGCCTTCGACGAGGTGGGCCAGGCCGACACCGCCGCGCGCAAGATCGAGATCTGCACCCGCGCCTATCGCATCCTGGTGGACGAGGTCGGCTTCCCGCCCGAGGACATCATCTTCGACCCTAATATCTTCGCCGTGGCGACGGGGATCGAGGAGCACGACAACTACGCCGTCGACTTCATCGAGGCGACGCGCGAGATCAAGCGCACGCTGCCCTACGCCCGCGTCTCGGGCGGGGTGTCGAACGTCTCGTTCAGCTTCCGCGGCAACGAGCCGGTGCGCCGGGCGATCCACTCGGTGTTCCTGTACCACGCCATCCAGGCGGGGATGGACATGGGCATCGTCAACGCCGGCGACCTGCCGGTCTACGACGACATCGACCCCCGACTACGCGAGGCGGTCGAGGACGTGATCCTGAACCGGCCCCAGCGAACGAACGTGTCCAACACCGAGCGGCTGGTGGACATGGCGCCCGACTACAAGGGCGAGAAGGGTCAGGCGCGGGTCGTGGACCTGAGCTGGCGCGAACAGCCCGTGGCCAAGCGCATCGAGCACGCCCTGGTGCACGGCATCACCGAGTTCATCGAGGCCGACACCGAAGAGGCGCGGCTGTCGGTCGAGCGGCCCCTGCACGTCATCGAGGGCCCCCTGATGGACGGGATGAACGTGGTCGGCGACCTGTTCGGCTCGGGCAAGATGTTCCTGCCGCAGGTGGTGAAATCCGCTCGGGTGATGAAGCAGGCCGTGGCCTGGCTGGAACCCTTCATGGAGGCCGAGAAGGAGGGTCAGGCGCGCGCGTCCAACGGCAAGATCCTGATGGCCACGGTCAAGGGCGACGTCCACGACATCGGCAAGAACATCGTCGGCGTCGTCCTTCAGTGCAACAACTACGAGGTCGTGGACCTGGGCGTCATGGTTCCGGCCGACCGCATCCTGGACGAGGCGGTGGCGAACGACTGCGACATCGTCGGCCTGTCCGGCCTGATCACCCCGTCGTTGGACGAGATGGTCTTCGTCGCCTCGGAGATGGAGCGGCGGGGCCTGTCGATCCCGTTGCTGATCGGCGGCGCCACCACCAGCCGGACCCATACGGCGGTCAAGATCGAGCCGGCCTATCGCCGCGGCTCCACGACCTATGTGATCGACGCCAGCCGCGCCGTGGGCGTGGTGTCGGGCCTGCTGTCGCCCACCGAGAAGGCCCGGAACGAGGCCGCCACGCGCGACGAGTACGTCCGTATCCGCGAGCAATTCGCTCGCGGCCAGGAGGTCAAGGCGCGCGCCGCCCTGCCGGACGCCCGGGCCAACCGTTTCCGGCCCGATCCGGAAGCGCCCCCGCCTCCCCGCCCCTCCTTCCTGGGCGTTCGCGCCTTCGACGCCTGGGACCTGGGCGATCTGGCGGCGCACATCGACTGGACGCCCTTCTTCGCCAGCTGGGAGCTGATCGGCCGCTATCCGCTGATCCTGGAGGACGAGATCGTCGGCGAGGCCGCCCGCGACCTGTTCAAGGACGCCCAGGCGATGCTGAGGCGGATCGTCGACGAGAAATGGTTCACGGCCCGCGGCGTCGTCGGCTTCTGGCCCGCGAACGCCCGGGGCGACGACATCGTGGTGTGGGACGACGAGACCCGCACCCGGGAGCTCGCCCGCTTCCACGGTCTTCGCCAGCAGATCGCCAAGACCAACGGCAAGCCGAACCTGTGCCTGTCGGACTTCGTGGCCGAGGACGGCGACGACTGGCTGGGCGCCTTCGCGGTGACCGCCGGCCACGGCGAGCTGGAGAAGGCCGCCGAGTTCAAGGCCAAGGGAGACGACTATTCGTCGATCCTGGCCACCGCCCTGGCCGACCGGCTGGCCGAGGCTTTCGCCGAGCGGCTGCACAAGGAGGTGCGGACCCAGCTGTGGGGCTATGTCCCGGACGAGCAGACCTCGGTGCAGGACCTGATCGAGGAGAGATACCTCGGCATCCGCCCCGCCCCCGGCTATCCGGCCCAGCCCGACCATACAGAAAAAGCCACGCTTTTCCGTCTGTTGCAGGCTGATCTAAACGCGGGAATGGCGCTAACCGAGAGCTTCGCCATGACGCCGCCGGCCTCGGTGTCCGGTCTCTACTTCGGCCATCCGCAGAGCCATTACTTCGGCGTCGGCAAGATCGACCGGGACCAGGCCGAGGACTACGCTCGGCGCAAGGGCTGGCCGGTGGAGACCGCCGAGCGGTGGCTGGCGCCGATCCTGAACTACGATCCGGCGAGCATAGGACGGACGGAGGCGGCGTAATCTTCCCCCCTGTGAGGGGAAGATAACCTACTCCAGCCCGACCTCGCGCGGCGTGGCTGGCGGGGCGGTGATGTTCTCGCGGATGCGGCGTGCGGCATGCTCGCAGCGGCCCCGGCAGGCCGAAGAACAGGCCGAAGGCCTGGCTGCGCGTCGCCTCGTCCTGGGTCATCAGCGGCGTCCACTTGGCCGTGGCCTCGGCGGCCGCGGCGCGGG
>NZ_JBNFOJ010000033.1:0-16093 GCF_057364705.1 Brevundimonas sp. CURTG3B2_SDJG | reverse complement strand
GGCTGGGGGTCGTGCGCCTGTCGGCTGGCGAAGCGGCGCCGAGCCGACGCGGCCGCCAAGGAGCTGGAGGGGCTGCGCTGGCGTTGGCGCGGCGACGCCACCGAACTGGCCGTCATCCGCCAACTGGGCCAGCTCTACCTGTCCCAGGGACTGTACCGCGAGGCCCTCACCGCGTTGAAGGGAGCCGGCCCGGGGCTCAACCGCCTGCCGGGCGCGACGGAGGTCTCGGCAGACCTCTCCTCGGCCTTCCGCATGCTGTTCCTCGAAGGCGGCGCCGATGGCCTGCAGCCGGTCCAGGCGCTGGGCCTGTTCTACGATTTCCGCGAGTTGACGCCGATCGGCGCCGACGGCGACGAGATGGTCCGTCGGCTGGCGCGGCGCCTGGTGGACGTCGATCTGCTGGATCAGGCCGCGGAGCTGCTGAAGCATCAGGTCGACACGCGTCTGGAGGGCGTCGCCAAGGCCCAGGTCGCGACGGATCTGGCCGCCATCTACCTGATGGACCGTCAGCCCGAGCAGGCGCTGCAGGCGATCTGGACGTCGCGCACGACCTTGCTGCCCACGGCGCTGAACGTCGAGCGTCGGGCGCTGGAGGCGCGCGCCCTGATGAACCTGGGCCGCTACGACCACGCCCTGGAAGTGCTGGGCTCGGATGGCTCGTCCGAGGCGCGCGACGTCCGCGCTGAGGTCTTCTGGAAGCAGGAGAACTGGGCCGCGGCCGGCGCCTTGTACGAAGCCGGGCTGGGCGACCGTCACAAGAACCCCGCGGCGCTTTCCGCCGATGAGGAGGCGCGCCTGATCCGCGCCGGGGTCGGCTATTCGCTGGGCCGGGACGCCGCGGCCTTGGCCCGCCTGTCGCGGAACTACCGGCCCTTCGTCGCGGGAGCCAGGGCCAAGACCGCGCTTTCGATCGCGCTGGACGGCCTGGACGGCACGAGCGGGACGGTTTCGGCCGGCGACTTCGCCGCGCTCACGGCCTCGGCCGACACCTTCGCCGGCTGGGTCGCCGAGATGAAGGCCGAGCTCAGACAGAAAACGGGCGGGAACCGACCCGCGGCCCCCGCCCGTCCTCAAGCTTCCAACTGATCCGCTCATCCCGGCGAACGCCGGGACCCAGATGGGAACCTCAGATCACGATGTCGCTGGCGCCGCCGGCTAAACCATTGGCCCGCGCTCGTGACCTGGGCCCCGGCGTTCGCCGGGGTGAGCGGATGAGGATGGGTCTTACTTGTTCACCGCGTCCTTCAGCGGCTTCGACACGCGGAAGCGCACGGCCTTCGAGGCGGCGATCTTGATGGTCGCGCCGGTGGCCGGGTTACGGCCTTCGCGAGCCGCGCGGGCCGCGGTGTCGAACACGCCGAGGTTCGAAATGCGCACATCGCCGCCCGAGGTCAGCGACTTGTGAATGTTCTTCACGATCGCGTCGAGGACGCGGCCGGCGTCGGCTTGGCTGACGCCCGCGTCCTTGGCGACGGCGGCGATGAGTTCGGCTTGAGTGGTCATTGTGGGTCGTTTCCCGATTAAGTTCGCCCCGCGAGTCAGGGGCGATGACGGAGGGATTGACGCCGCTTTTTTCGTCCGTGGCAAGCGACTTCGCCGCTCAAAGCCTTGCAGGCTGGGGATTTACCCTGTTCCGGACGCGCGCTGGAAGCTCTCGACGAGGCTTCCGGCGACCAGTCTCCAGCCGTCCACGAGCACGAAGAATATCAGTTTGAAAGGCAGGGAGACGACCACCGGAGGCAGCATCATCATGCCCATCGACATGAGCACGCTGGCGACCACCAGATCGATCACAAGGAACGGAACGAAAAGAAGAAATCCGATCTCGAAGGCCCGCTTCAGCTCACTGATCATGAAGGCCGGCGTGACCACTCTGAGGGGGAGGTCGGCGGCCGCCTGCGGGGCCTCGATGTTGGACAGCCGGGTGAACAGCGCCAGGTCGTCCTGATCGACCTGGCCCAGCATGAAAGTCTTCACAGGTTCCGAGGCCGCATCGAAGGCCTGAGGCAGCTCCATCTGCTGGTCCAGCAGGGGGCGGATGCCCGAATCATAGGCGTCCTGCCAGGTCGGGGCCATGACGATGGCGCTCAGGAACAGGGCCAGCGAGACCAGCACCGCGTTGGGCGGCGACTGCTGCATCCCCAGGGCGGTGCGCAGCAGGGACAGCACCACCACGATGCGCACGAAGCTGGTGGTCATGATCACGATCGACGGCGCCAGCGACAGCACCGTCATCAGGCCGACCAGCTGGACGACCCGCTCGGTCAGGCCGGCGCCGGTGCCCAGATCCACGTTGATCGCGGCCCCGCCCGCGCCGGCGGCCGCCACGTCCTGGGCCAGGGCGCCCAGGGGCCAGAGCAGGCACAGGCCGGTGGTCAGCAGCGACAGCAGGGCCGCGCGCTTCAGCTCGGCGCGGGTCGGCATGACGAAGAGGCCCTTCAGGCTCACTTGCCGGCCTCCGGGCCGCGCGGCTCGATCAGCTCGCGGCCTTCGCCGAGCAGCAGCAGCCGTTCCTCCTCGTCGATCTTGACCAACACCAGCCGCCGCGCCGGATCCAGCACCAGGGTCTCGACCACCTGCATGCGCCGCTCGCCGCGCTCGGCGCTCAGCCTGGCCAGCAGCTGGGGCGCGTAACGGCGCGCCGCCCAGGCCGCCAGGCCGATGATGCCGAGGGTGAAGGCCAGGGCGAACAGGGCCCTGAGCAGGTCGAGGAAATTCATGCGCAGGCCCCGCCGGCGACTATTCCGGCGGCCCACCCTTCGGCGATCATGGTTAACGCCGCGTTGAGATAACGCCTCATTAACCATGCACGCGGCAGTTTCTGCCGATCGAATCTTGGGCGATCCGCGCCCGGAGCATGGTGTCCGTGGGCTTCTCCGACCTGCCGCTGATCGGCCAGATCAAGGGCCGCCTATCCTGGCTGGACGAGCGCCAGCGCGTCATCGCCCAGAACGTCGCCAACGCCGACACCCCTGGCTACGTGGGCCGCGACCTGAACCTTCCGACCGACTTCGCCGCGGCGCTGAGGGAAGGCGGGGGGCTCCGGATGACCCGGACCAGTGCGATGCACATCGCGCCGCCTGGCCCCAGGGCGCGGTTCGACACGGCCTCGGCTCCGGATTCCGAGACCACGCTGGACGGCAACTCGGTCGTGGTCGAGGAGCAGATGCTGAAGATGGCCGAAAGCCGCATGGCCTACGACGCCGCCATCGGCTTCTACCAGAAGTCCATGCAGATGCTCCGCCTGGCCGCCAAGCCGCCCGGCCGCTGATAGACAGGGAAGAACCGATGCCCGATCCCGTCCCGCCCCGGAACAGCGCCATGGCCGTCGCCGCCAGCGCGCTGAAGGCCCAGCAATCGCGCATGCGCGTGATCGCCGAGAACATCGCCAACGCCCAGTCGACCGCCCAGGTCGCCGGCGGCCAGCCCTACCGCCGTCAGATCCCCGTCTTCCAGGCGCGCGAGATCGACGGCGCCACCGGCGTCACCCTGGCCGAAGTCCGCCCCGACATGGGTGACTTCCGCAGCGAGTACGATCCGTCGCATCCGGCCGCCAATGCTGAAGGCTATGTGCTGCGGCCCAACGTCGACACCCTGGTCGAGGCCATGGACATGCGCGAGGCGCAGCGCGCCTACGAAGCCAACCTGAACGTCATCGAGACCGCGCGCTCGATGGAGTCGCGCACCCTCGACCTGCTGAAGAAATAGGGCCTGACCGATGAACCCCTTGATGGCGGCCAAGGCCTACGCCTCGATCCAGGGCGGCGCGACGCCGACCGCGCCCGTCTCGGGCCCGGCCCAGTCCGGCTTCGCCGAGATGCTGACCAGCGTCATGGGCGACATGACCGCGACCTCGCGCGCCGCGGAGACCCAGATGACCGCCGCCGTGCAGGGGCAGGGCAGCCTGATCGACGTGGTCACCGCCGTCTCCTCGGCCGAGGCCTCCCTGGAGACCGTCATGGCCGTCCGCGACCAGGTGATCCAGGCCTATCAGGAGATCATGCGGATGCCGATCTGACAGGGGCCGCGCCTCGAGACGGCCAAGCTGGGTCCCTAGGGAACCCGACGCGCCGTCCGGGCGCTTGTCAGGGGACCGACATGCTCAAAGACCGCAACTCCTCCGCCATCGTCGCCGTGCGCGATATCGCGCGCGCGCGGACCTTCTACGAAGACGTCCTGGGCCTGGCCCTGGCCGCGGGCGGCGAGGACCAGGACATGCTGGGCTTCCGGACCGGCGACACCTGGCTGACCGTCTACAGATCCGATTTCGCGGGCACGAACAGGGCCAATGCGGTCACCTGGGACATGAAGGGCGACATGGTCGAGACCGTGAACGATCTGAAGTCTCGCGGCGTCGTCTTCGAGCACTACCCCGACATGGGCTTGACCCTGAACGGCGACATCCATGAAGCTGGCCCGATGAAGATGGTCTGGTTCAAGGATCCGGACGGCAATATCCTCCACCTCATCGAAGGCATGTGATGATCCGGACGCGGCGCGGAGGCTGCCACTGCGGCGCGGTGAAGTTCGAGTGCGACATCGACCTGGCGCCCGAGGGCGAGCGGTCCCCGCAGCTGCGCCCAGGCCCCTGGTTCGCCACCACGCTGCGCTGCAACTGCTCGATCTGCCGCAAGACCCGGATGTGGAAGGCCCACATCCCGTCCGAATCCTTCCGCCTGCTTCAGGGCGCCGATGAGCTCACACACTACCGCTTCGGCGAGGGCGGGGTGGACCACACCTTCTGCCGGACCTGCGGCATCTACGCCTTCGTCACCGCCAGCGAGCCGGTGATGGGCGGCGACTTCGTCTGCGTGAACGTGGCGGCGCTGGATGACGTCAGCCCCGAGGACCTCGCGCGCGCGCCGGTCCGCTACGAGGACGGCGCCCACGACGACTGGGGCCATCCGCCGGCCATCGTCAGCTACCTCTAGCCGATCAGCCTTCCAGCGAGACGACGGGCTGGGCGACGACCGGCGCGCGGCGTCGGCGCGACTTCAACCAGCCGCGGATGCGGTTCTGGAGCGGCGTGTCGATCAGCTGGTGGAACAGGAAAGCGAAGACGAAGGCCGCCGCCACGCCCGCGAACCACAGCGCCCACTGCACCGGCGCCGGCGCGCCGAAGCGGGCGACCAGCACATTGACGACGCCGAACCAGGCGATGCGCACCACTTCGTTGGTGATGAACATCGAGAACGAGACCTGCGCGGCCTTCTCGACCCATTTCGAGGGCCGGGGCGTTGGCGTCGCGCCGGCCGCCAGGATGATGGTCGAGATGCAGGCCAGAGAGATCAGGGCGTGCTTGTCGAAATACTGGACGAAGGCCAGCAGCAGGGCCGCGCCGATCCCGGCCCAGCCCGCCAGCTTCGGCGCGATCCAGACCTTCTGGGCGAACCAGGCCAGCGCCATGCCCAGGAAGAACAGGGGCAGAGCCCGGAAGAAACCGAAGCCCATCGGCATCTGATAGACGGGATAGCCGAGCAGGCTCCACGTCAGCTGGTTGGCGACCAGATACAGGCCGACGCCCATCGCCAGCACGGTCCAGGGGCCCAGCCTGACCAGTCCACGCAGGATCCACGGGAAGGCCAGGTAGCAGCCGATCAGGGCCGAGATCGACCAGCTTGGCGCGTTCCAGCCGTAGCCGCCGTGCACGCCGAAGGCCTGGGTCAGCGTCAGCTGCGCCGGCAGCTGGTCCCAGCGGAACCACTCCGGCGCCCGGGGCGCGAATCCCAGCATCCCGCCCACGACGACCAGGCCCACCAGGCCCAGTCCCATGATCAGGTGCGCGGGCAGGACGCGCAGATAGCGCTTCAGGAAGAAGTCGCCGGCCGACATGGATCCCTTGGCCACTGACGCGCCATAGACCCGCATCAGCACATAGCCGCTGTCGATCAGGAAGAAGTTGGTCAGCAGGAACCCGCCCCGCTCGAACACCGGGTGCACCCCTTCGGCCAGCGGCACGGGGGCCGACATCTGGAAGTGGTGCAGGATGATCAGGCCGGCCACAATGAAACGCAAAGCGTCCAGCCACCCGCCGCGAACGATGGGCGGTGTCTCATTTCGGGTCGAAATCGCTGTCCAGGCCATGGGAAAGGCCTCCTTCGAGGCGAATTCCGCAAGGACCGGGCCGAGGCGAGGGATTCTCCAATAGGTGGGCTTGGCACCCAGTATATTTCCATTATTCTGGAAATATGGAATCAGAACCCGCGATTCTGGCTCTCGCAGCCCTGGCTCAGCCCACGCGGCTCGAAGCCTTCCGCCTGCTGGTTCGCCATGAACCCGACGGCTTGCCGGCCGGGGAGGCCGCGAACGCCCTCGCCGTGCCGGCGAACACCCTGTCGGCCCACCTCGGTGTCCTGACCCGGGCCGGCCTGGTTCGGGCGGACCGGCGAGGGCGCTCGATCATCTATCGAGCCGACCTCGATCAGCTGCGTGATCTCGTGCTGTACCTGCTCAAGGACTGCTGCCAGGGCCGGTCCGAGCTGTGCGAACCCCTGTTGGCCGAGTTGGCCCCCTGCTGCGCCTGAGGACCCCATGGACGTCACCATCTATCACAACCCCGCCTGCGGCACCTCGCGCAACACCCTGGCCCTGATCCGCCATGTCGGCGTCGAGCCGCAGGTGATCGAATACCTCCAGACCCCGCCCGACCGCGCGGTGATCGCCGACCTCGTCCGGCGCATGGGCGTCGGCGTCCGCGACATCCTGCGCGAGAAGGGCGCGCCGTTCGCGGAACTGGGCCTCGACGATCCCGACCTGACCGACGATCAACTGCTCGACGCCATCGAGGCTCATCCGATCCTGATGAACCGCCCCATCGTCGTCTCGCCGCTCGGCGTGAAGCTGTGCCGGCCGTCCGAGGCGGTCCTGGATCTCCTGCCTGCCGACGATCTCAAGCCGTTCGCCAAGGAGGACGGCGAAGTCGTCATCGACGCCCAGGGCCGACGGGCCCAATGACGGCCGTGGAGCCCTCCGCGGATCACCCCGCCGTCCGGCGCCTGTCTTTCCTTGACCGGTGGCTGACGGCGTGGATCTTCGGCGCGATGGTCCTGGGCGTCCTCCTGGGGACCGTCGTGCCCGGTCTTTCCCGCTGGATCGACAGCCTGTCGGTCGGCTCGACCAACATCCCCATCGCCCTCGGCCTCATCGTGATGATGTACCCGCCGTTGGCGCGGGTGAAGTACGAGGCGCTGCCTCGTGTCTTCGCCGACAGGCGGGTGCTGCTGCTGTCGCTGTTCCAGAACTGGGTGCTGGGGCCGGTCCTGATGTTCGGCCTGGCTGTGATCTTCCTGCGCGACCAGCCCGAGTACATGACCGGCGTGATCCTGATCGGCCTGGCGCGCTGCATCGCCATGGTCCTGATCTGGAACGACCTCGCACGGGGCGACAACCAGTATGTCGCGGGCCTGGTGGCGTTCAACTCGATCTTCCAGATCGCTTTCTTCAGCGTCTACGCTTGGCTGTTCCTCACCGTCCTGCCGCCCCTGTTCGGGCTGGAGGGGGGCATGATCGACGTCGGCTTCTGGACGATCGCGGGCGCGGTCCTGACCTATCTCGGCCTTCCGTTCCTGGCCGGCTTCCTCACGCGGCGGGTGCTCGTCGCCCGCAGGGGGCTCGATTGGTACGAGACCCGCTTCCTTCCCCGCATCGGCCCGCTGGCCCTGATCGCCCTTCTGTTCACCATCGTCGCCATGTTCGGGCTCAAGGGCGGCGAGGTCGTGGCCTTGCCGCTGGACGCCTTGCGGATCGCCGTCCCGCTGACGCTCTACTTCCTCATCATGTTCGTGGTCAGCTTCTTCATGGGGCGGGTGCTCCGGGTCGACTACCCGCGCACGACGGCGCTAGCCTTCACCGCCGCCTCGAACAATTTCGAGCTCGCCATCGCGGTCGCCATCGCCGCCTTCGGCCTGGCGTCGCCGGTCGCGTTCGCCGCCGTCATCGGTCCGCTGGTGGAGGTCCCGGTGCTGGTCCTGCTCGTCTCGGTCGCCCTCTGGCTGGGACGTCGCTGGTTTACCGGTGGCGCGCGGCGTTCGGAGATCGCCGGATGAGCCGGCTCCGAAACCTGCCGGACCCCGACCACCTTCCGGCGCTTGACCCCGCCTTCCTGCATCTCCGTCCCGGTGCCGGGCTTGGTCCAGGCGAGCCGCCGCCCCGCATCCTGCTGCTGTACGGCTCGCTCCGCGCCCGGTCCTATTCCCGGCTGTGCGTCGAGGAGGCGGCCCGGCTGCTGCGGCTCATGGGTTGCGAGACCCGCATCTTCGACCCTTCGGACCTGCCGCTGACGGACCAGGTCCCAGGCGATGACCATCCGGCCGTTCACGAACTGCGCGAACACGCCATGTGGTCCGAGGGCATGGTCTGGTGCAGTCCCGAACGCCACGGACAGGTCTCGGGCGTCATGAAGCTGCAGATCGACCATCTGCCCCTGAACATGGGCGGCGTCCGGCCCACCCAGGGTCGCACCCTGGCGGTCATGCAGGTCTCGGGCGGGTCGCAGAGTTTCAACGCCGTGAACACCCTGCGCCTGCTGGGGCGCTGGATGCGGATGATCACTATCCCCAACCAGTCCAGCGTCGCCAAGGCCTTCGCCGAGTTCGACGAAACCGGCCGGATGAAGCCCTCGGCCTACTATGACCGGATCGTCGACGTGATGGAGGAACTGGTGCGCTTCACCGTCCTCACCCGACCGCATGCTTCACGACTCGTCGATCGCTATTCCGAACGGAAGTCTGCGGGCGTTCCGATCGACGGAACGCGCGATCTGTCGGCCATCGCGATCCGCGTCTGATCCTGCCCAGCCTATTTCCGCGTCAGCCGCAGGAATTCCTCGCGCGTCCGCGGGTCGTCCCGCATCACGCCGCTCAGGTGGCTGGTGGTCAGGCTGGCGCCCGGCGCATTGACCCCGCGCAGGGTCATGCAGCTGTGCTCGGCCTCGATCACCACCCCCACGCCCTGGGGTTTCAGCACCTCGTCGATCGCCCTGGCGATCTCGGACGTCATCTTCTCCTGGATCTGCAGTCGCCGGGCGTAGCCGCGCACCACCCGCGCCAGCTTGGAGATGCCGACCACTCGGTTTGTCGGCAGGTAGCCGACGTGGGCCACGCCCACCACCGGCAGCATGTGATGCTCGCAGAAGCTGACGAAGCGGATGTCCTTCAGGACGACCATCTCGTCGTAACCGCCGACCTCCTCGAAGGTCCGCTCCAGATAGGCGCGCGGCTCTTCCTCGTATCCGGCGAACAGCTCCTTGTAGCTGCGCGCCACCCGGGCGGGGGTGTCCAGCAGGCCCTCGCGGCTGGGATCATCCCCGGCCCATTCGATCAGCGTGCGGACGGCGGCTTCGGCGTCGGCCTGGGAGATGGTCGGCTTGCTCATCCGGTCCTTAGACCGCGAAGCGTCGCCGAGTTCCAGTCCCGGATCGCTCAGCTTGCATAGGCCGACAGGAATATCCGCACCGCCTCCCTGGCGTGCGCCCTCAGGGCGGCCGGCCCCGGTATGGCCGCGTCGCCCATCAGCATGGCGTCGTTCACCGGCTCGCCCATGACCAGCCAGTTGAAGAAGGCCGCCGCGGATCGAGGGTCCTGAACCCGCACCTGCCCGATCTTTCCGTAATGTTCGAGCGCGCGGGCCAGACGTCCGATCGACCGGCCGGGACCGCGGGCGTGAAGCGTCCGCCCCAGTTCGGGGAACCGCCCCGCCTCGCCGATCACCAGACGCCTGAGGCGCATCAGCTCCGGGGTCAGGACGATGGCCAGCTGGCGCTCGGCGTACTCGGTCAGGAAGGCCTGGATCGGGCGATCATCGACTGGATCCGCGAGCTCGGCCTGATGGATGTCGCCGGCCGCCCCGGTCATGCTGTCGATCAGCTCCAGGAACAGCGCCTCCTTGGAGCCGAAGTGGGCGTAGACGGTCTGCTTCGACACGCTCGCGGCGGCCGCCACCTCGTCCATGCTGGTCGGCGTGTACCCGTTTTCCAGGAACAGGCCGCGGGCGGCGTCCAGAATGGTCTGGCGCGTCTTCGCCATGCGTTCCCGAGGTCCCGTCGCCATCCGTCTCCGCACTCCGTTCGACCGTGAGTCGCGGCCCAGCCTACATCCCCGCGCTTGACTCATCAAACTGGACCGTCCAGTCTAGTTTCAAGATGGAGGAGACGATGGCCCGAGATCTGAACCCGATGCGTTCCCTCGGATGCCGCTGCGGTGGGGCGACGCTGGAGGCGGTCGGCCGTCCGATCCTGACGGCGGCCTGCTATTGCGACAGCTGCCGCAAGGCGGCGGCGGAACTGGGCCGACGTCCCGGCGTCCCCATGATCCTGAACAGCGAAGACGGCACGGACTATGTGCTCTATCGCAAGGACCGGGTGCGGCCGGTGAAGGGGGCGGACCGCCTGCGCGAGTTCCGGCTGGGCGCCGACGCCAAGACCCGCCGGATCGTCGCCGCCTGCTGCGGCGCGCCGATGTTTCTGGAGTTCGAGCACGGCCACTGGCTGAGCCTCTACCGTGACCGCCTGCGGGCGGAAGACCGCCCACCGATCGAGATGCGCACCATGACCAAGGATCTGGGACCGGCCGCCGCCGCCCTGGACCGCTCGGCCCCGTCGGCGGCGACCCAATCGCCCGCCTTCATGTGGAAGCTCCTGGTCGCCTGGGCGGCCATGGGATTTCGCGTCCCCAAGGTCGACTATGTGGAGGGCGTCCTCGATGGCCGCTGACAAGATCGAGATCCAGAATGTCGTCTCGCCAGGCCACGTCCAACGGGTGGACCGGGCCAAGTTCGAGGCCATGCGCGACGCCCTGCTGAAGGTCCTCCCCACGGCCGAGCCCGGCCTGACGGTGGCCGAGGCCAAGGCCGCCCTGCTGCCCCATCTGCCGGCGGACCTGTTCCCTGGCGGCGAGAAGGCCGGCTGGTGGCTGAAGGCGGCCCAGCTGGACCAGGAAGCCAAGGGGGTGATCCGGCGGGGCGCCGGCTCGCCGGTCCGCCTTCGTCGCGTCTGACGGCCGCGCCTCACTAACGCCTCGTTAACCACGCTCCCGGCATTTTCTGCCCGGTTCGGCCGCGCGTGTTGCGGCCCTCGGAGCGTATCGATGAACGGCGCGGAAGTTCTGGATGTGGGTCGCGACGCCCTGTGGCTGACGATCCAGCTGTGCCTGCCGGTGCTGCTGGTCGGGCTGATCGTCGGCGTGGTCATCGGCCTGTTCCAGGCCCTGACCCAGATCCAGGAACAGACCCTGATCTATGCGCCCAAGATCATCGCCATCTTCATTTCCCTGTTGCTGTTCCTGCCGCT
Organism: Brevundimonas sp. CURTG3B2_SDJG; assembly: GCF_057364705.1. Taxonomy (NCBI): domain Bacteria; kingdom Pseudomonadati; phylum Pseudomonadota; class Alphaproteobacteria; order Caulobacterales; family Caulobacteraceae; genus Brevundimonas; species Brevundimonas sp. CURTG3B2_SDJG. The sequence goes on along the minus strand of NZ_JBNFOJ010000033.1, from coordinate 4,809 downwards.
GATGGGCGCCCTGCTGGGCGGCTTCATGCGCACCATCGCCGCCCGCATCGCCGGCATGTAGGCCGGTGGAGCCTTACGCCACCGCTGAACAGGTCTGGCAGGGCGCGCTGATCTTCGGCCGGATCGGCGCGGTGCTGCTGATGCTGCCCGGCGTCGGCGAAAGCTATGTCCCGCCGCGCATCCGCCTGTCCCTCGCCCTGGTCATCAGCCTGGCCCTGTGGCCGGTGATCTCCGGCGCGCTGCCGGCTCTTCCGGCGACGATCGGCGGCATGGCCGGCTGGATCATCCGCGAGGTGGTCGTCGGCCTGATGATCGGGGCCCTGCTGCGCAGCTTCATGACCGCGCTGGCCACCGCCGGCGAGATCGTCTCTCTGCAGACCACCCTCAGCTTCGCCCAGACGGCCAACCCGCTGCAGGCCCAGCCGGGGACCACCATCGCCGCCTTCCTGATGCTGCTGGGCACGACCCTGATCTTCGCCACCGACACCCATCACCTGTTCATCGCCGGCCTGGTCGGGTCCTATGAACTGATCGCGCCGGCCCGGCCCCTGGTCACCGGCGACTTCACGGCCCTGGCCATCAAGACCCTGGGCGACAGCTTCATGCTGGGCGTCCAGCTGTCGGCCCCGGTGCTGGTCTTCGCCCTGATCTTCAACCTGGCCTCGGGGCTGGTCGGCCGCGTCATGCCGCAGTTCCAGGTCTTCTTCGCCGCCGCCCCGCTCAGCGTGATCCTGGGGCTGTCGGTGTTCGCCCTCAGCCTCGGCGTCCTGGGCACGGTCTTCATCGACCGCTACCGCGCCCTGGCCCAGGTCTTCGCGGGAGGCGCCGGTGGCTGAAGGCGCCGATCCCGAGTCGAAGACAGAAGAGGCCACCCCGCGAAAACTCGAGGACGCCCGCAAGAAGGGCGACGTCGCTCGATCGATGGACGTCGGTTCCGCGGCCTCCCTTCTCGGAGCGGCCGCCGTCCTGTTGGGCGCGGGCGGCTATTTCGCCACCTCGATGGCCGAGCAACTGCTGCCGTTCATCGCCTCGCCCCACGCCATGCTGGGCGGGCTCGAGGCCGGCGCCGGCGTGGAGATCGGCGCCCAGGCGCTGTGGGCGATCGCCCCTTCCTGGGCGTGGTCATGCTGGCGACGATCATCGGCGGGGCCGGCGGCAATCTCGCCCAGTCCGGCTTGCTGTTCACCGCTGAGAAGATGAAGCCCCAGTGGGAGCGCGTCAGTCCCATGGCGGGCTTCAAGCGCATCTTCGGCCCAGACGGCCTGGTCCAGTTCCTGAAGACCTTTCTCAAGCTCCTGGCTGTCAGCGCCATCTGCTGGTTCGTGCTCAAGCCCCATGTGCGCGAGTTCGAGAACCTGGCCGCCATGTCGCCGGCCGCCATCCTGCCTTTCGCTCGCGACCTGGCCATCGCCCTGATGAGCGCGGCCCTGGTCTTCCTCGGCTTCACCGCCGGGGCCGACTACCTGTGGCAGCGCTTCCGCTTCGCCGAGCGGATGAAGATGACCAAGGAAGAGCTGAAGGAGGACTACAAGCAGTCCGAGGGCGATCCTCACGTCAAGGCCAAGCTGAAGCAGATCCGCGCCCAGCGCAGCCGCCAGCGGATGATGCAGAACGTGCCCACGGCCACGGTGATCGTCACCAACCCGACCCACTATTCGGTGGCGCTGCGCTACGAGAAGGGCGACGCCGCGCCGGTCTGCGTCGCCAAGGGCGTCGACGCTCTGGCGCTCCGCATCCGCGAGGTCGCCCGCGAGCATTCCGTCCCCATCGTCGAGAACGTGCCCCTGGCCCGCGCCCTCTACGCCGCGGTGGACATCGACGAGACCATCCCGCGCGAGCATTTCGAAGCGGCCGCCAAGGTCATCGGCTTCGTCCTGCAGGGCCGCCGGAAGCGGGCGGGCCAACGTCCTTAACGCGGCGTTTACCACGCGCCCGGCATTTTCTGCCCAGCGGGCGTCTGTCACTTCCCGCGAGTATCGGGGCGAGGACGCGTGGGCGGCTTCACAGCGGCGTTGCAAAGGTTCGGGATCGGTCGCCTGACCGTGGTGCTGGGCGTCGCCGCCGGGGTGGCCGCGGTGCTGGTCGCGGTCATGCTCCGCATCGGCCAGGCGCCGGACGCGCTGCTCTATTCGAACCTCGACTTGCGCGAGGCCTCCGAGGTCACCACGCGCTGGACAGCGCCGGCATCAAGTACAGCTCGCGCGGCGACGGTTCGACCATCTTCGTCAGTCGCGACCAGGTCGGCGAGGCCCGCATGCTGGTCGCCGGCAAGGGGCTCGTGACCTCCGGCAGCGTCGGCTACGAGATCTTCGACAACCAATCCGTGCTGGGCCAGACCGAGTTCCAGCAGAACCTGAACGAGAAGCGTGCGCTCGAGGGCGAGCTGGCCCGCACCATCCAGACCATGCGCGGCATCAACTCGGCCCGCGTCATGATCGCCCTGCCGCGCCGCGAGCTGTTCCAGGCCCAGGCCGCCGAGCCGACCGCTTCGGTCGTCGTCGGGGTGACCGGCGGGCAGCTGACCGGCGCCCAGGTCCAGGCCATCCGCAACGTCGTCGCGTCGTCGGTGCCGAACCTCAAGCCCGAGAAGGTCACCCTGACCGACACCTCGAACCGGACCCTCGCGGCCGGGACCGACGGCGCCGGCTTCAGCGCCGCGAGCGCCGAAGAGGCCCGCGGCCAGACCGAGGCCCAGCTGCAGGCGCGCATCAAGGACATCGTCGAAGGCGTCGTCGGCGTCGGCGGCGCGCGGGTGCAGGTCACCGCCGAGATCGACCACGCCCGCTCGACCACCCAGGAGCAGCGCTTCGATCCCGACGGCCAGGTCGTCCGCTCGACCTCGACCAACGGCACGGAAAGCTCCGACACCACGGGCGTGCCGGACGGCGGCGCGACGGCGACCAACAACATCCCCGGCGGCGCGGCGCCGACGACGACCCCGCAGGGCTCGCGCGACACCCAGAACACCGAGACGACGAACTACGAGATCTCCAACACCACCACGACCACGGTGAAGGAGGCGGGCGAGATCAAGAAGCTGGCCGTGTCCGTCGCGGTCGACGGCAAATGGACCCCGCCCGCCAACGGTCGCGGCGAGCCGACCTACGCCCCGCGCACCGCCGAGGAGATCGCCCAGATCAAGTCCCTGGTCGCCGCCGCCGTCGGCATCGACGAGACCCGGGGCGACAAGATCGAGGTGCTGAACGTCCGCTTCAACCGCGACGTCGCGGCGGTCGGGGGCGAGGAGGCCGGCAACTCGCTGTTCAACTTCACCAAGAACGACATCATGCGGGGAGTGGAGCTGCTGGTTCTGCTGATCACCGGCGTGCTGCTGATCTTCTTCGTCCTGCGGCCGCTGCTGAAGGCGGCGACCGCGCGGCGCCCAACCGCAGCTGGCCGGCGCCGGCGGCGTGCCGGTCACCTCTCTGCAGACGACCATCGTCGGCGGGGCGGGGGCTCCGACGCCCCAGCTGACCGGTCCGTCGGACATGGAGCAGCGGCTCGACATCGCCCGCATCGAGGGTCAGGTGAAGGCCTCCTCCGTCAAGAAGGTCGCCGACTTCGTCGAGAAGCATCCTGAGGAATCGACCTCGATCCTCCGCAGCTGGGTGCATGAAGGCTGATGGCCTCGCGGATGATCACCAAGAAGCCGGCGGTCGACGACCCCCGCAAGCTGACGGGGCCCGAGAAGGCCGCGGTGGTCCTGCTTTCTCTGGGTGAGGATCACACCCGCCTGTGGCAGGGGCTCGACGAGGACGAGGTCAAGGAGATCTCCCAGGCGATGGCCGGCCTGGGCACCGTCAGCGCCACGGTGGTCGAAGAGCTTCTGGTCGAATTCGTCTCGGGCATGAGCGGTTCGGGCGCCGTGATGGGGAGCTACGAACAGACCCAGCGCCTGCTCGCCTCCTTCATGCCCGGCGACCGGGTCGAGGCCCTGATGGAGGAGATCCGCGGTCCGGCCGCGACATGTGGGACAAGCTGGGCAATGTGAACGAGGCCGTCCTCGCCAACTATCTGAAGAACGAATACCCCCAGACGGTCGCGGTGGTGCTCTCCAAGGTGAAGCCGGACCACGCCGCCCGCGTCCTGACCAGCCTGCCCGAGGACTTCGCCCTGGAGTGTGTCCAGCGCATGCTGCGCATGGAGCCGGTCCAGCGCGAGATCCTGGACAAGATCGAGCAGACCCTGCGCACCGAGTTCATGTCGAACCTAGCGCGCACGTCCAAGCGCGATTCCCACGAACTGATGGCCGACATCTTCAACAGCTTCGACCGCCAGACCGAGGCGCGCTTCATCGGTGCGCTGGAGGAACGTAACCGCGAGGCGGCCGAGCGCATCCGCGCCCTGATGTTCGTCTTCGAGGACCTGTCCAAGCTGGATCCCGGCGGCATCCAGACCCTGCTGCGGGCGGTCGAGAAGGACTCCCTGGCCCTGGCGCTGAAGGGGGCCTCGGAAAGCCTGCGCGAGATGTTCTTCTCCAACATGTCCGAACGCGCCGCCAAGATCATGCGCGAGGACATGGAGTCGATGGGCCCCGTCCGCCTGAAGGACGTCGACCAGGCCCAGATGGCCATGGTCCAGGTCGCCAAGGACCTCGCCGCCAAGGGCGAGATCATGCTGGTCGGCCAGGGCGGCGACGACGAGCTGATCTACTGACATGACCCAGCCCGCCGAACATCGCGCCTTCTCCTTCGACACCGAGTTCGACGCCGCCGGCGCCGTGGTGCGCCAGTCGGCCTTCCGGCCGGTCAAGCGCGCCTTCTCGCCCGCCGAGGTCGAGGCCCTGGTCGCCGACGCGCGCGCCGAAGC
>NZ_JBNFOJ010000032.1:0-16122 GCF_057364705.1 Brevundimonas sp. CURTG3B2_SDJG | reverse complement strand
CGCCTGGCGCCGACCTCGCCGCAGGCGCTGCGGCGGGCCGCCGAGGTGGAGCTGACGCCAGCCACGCACCCTCCAACGCCGCCGACCTCGGCCGCTTCGCCCTGGAGCGATCCGCCTTCGACGTGGGCGCGCTGCGGATCGTGGGCCTGGCCGAAGCCAAGGCGGGCCGCGTCCGTCAGGCGGACGACATCCTGACTCTAGCGGGAAACTGGAGCCTGCGGGACGACCCCGTCCACGGTTGGCTGGTCGAACACCGGCTCAGGCGGGGCGACTATGCGTCGGCCTTCGCCCATGCCGACACCCTGGTCCGGCGGCGTCAGGACCTCTATCCTCAGGTCTTCCGCCTGTTCACCGTCGCGGCCGCGCAGGACCCCCAGCGGGTGCTTCCGGTCCTGGCGCGCCTGCTGACGGCCAATCCCCCCTGGCGTCCCGTTTTCCTGAGCAAGCTCAACGAGTCCGCCGAAGGCCTCACGGTCGGCGGCAATCTCGCGATCCTGCTTCAGACCGGCGCCCAACCGCTGACCAAGGACGAGCTCCAGCGGCTCTATCTCGCGCTGGCGGACAGCGGCAACGCCGCCGCGCTCAGGACGGTCCGGGCGCGCCTGGGCCGGCCGCCGCTGGAACCGGCCCTGGTCAACGGCGGCTTCGATGATCCGGAGGCTCCGGATCCCTTCCAGTGGCGCCTGGCGCAGGAGGCCGGGGTCGTCGCCGCTGTGATGCCCAGCGACGTCGCCCAGAAGGACCCGTCGCTGCGGGTCGAGTACGACGGATACACGCCAACCGTTATCGCCCGCCAGATGACGATGCTGGCGCCGGGTCGCTATCGCTTCCTTGCGGCCTTCCGAACCGAGGCGGGCAACCCCTCGGAGCGAATGGCCTGGGTCTTCTCGTGCGGGAACGGCGCGCCCCTGCTGACGATTCCGGCGGTGGTCTCGACGTCTCCCGGCGCCGACTGGGCCCCGGTCAGCGGTGATTTCTCGGTGCCGGCCGGCTGCGCGACCCAGTGGGCGGAGCTACGCGGGCTTCCATTCGATCGGCGCACGCCGATGACGGTCTGGTTCGACCGACTGTCGATCCGGGCGGCCCCTCAGGCCGGCCAGGACGGCCCCCGTGGCGGCTAGTCGGGCGAGTTTCCTGTTGCTTTTGAAGCTTTCGCCCCCTAAGAGCATTCTCGATAACGCGACGGCATGACCGAAGCATCAACCTGATCTAGGGGAACATAGCATGCGTAAGACGATCGCCGCCGTTACGGCGGGCCTGCTGCTGGTGGCTGGTCAAGCCGCCGCTGCCAACAACTCGGCTGGTGTCCGCGTTGGTGACCGCGTTGGCGCTGAAGCTGACGCGAGCTCGGAATTCGCTGGCATTCCGCTTCCGGTGCTGCTGATCGGCGCCGCTGTCGTCGTCGCGACCGTGGTCGTGGCTACGGACGACGATTCGGAAAGCGACTGATTTTAGTCCAGCGGCCGCGACTGCGTTGTGCCTGAGCGGCTGCTGAACAGACTTCTTAAGAGCCAGTGGGATGCGCTTGCGATCGCAAGTGTGGTCCTGCTGGCTCTTTCTGTTGTTTTCGGCGGGGCCAGCCGCGAGCATGCGCTCAGGCTGGCCCTGGTCGAACTGGCGGCCCTGCCGCTCCTCGTGATCGCCGGCGAGCGGCTTCTTCGGACCGGCGCGTGGCGCGAGCATCGACTGGCGCTGGGCGTGGTCGGCGCGACGGTCGCGATTCCCCTGATCCAGTGCCTGCCTCTGCCGTCGGCCGTCTGGACCGCGATCCCCGGGCGGGAGCAGATGGTCCTGGCCCTGGAGATCTCCGGAGTCCAGGCCGGCTGGAATCCCATCACCCTGACGCCGGACCTGACCTGGCGGTCGGTGCTGGCCCTGCTTCCTCCCGTGGCCATGTTCCTGGCGGTCCTGGCGGCGCCCGCGCCCCTCGCCCGCCGCCTGATCCACATCTCCCTGTTCGCCGCCGTGGTTAGCATCGTGCTGGGCGGGGCCCAGCTGGCCAGCGGCGGCGAGCGGCTCTATCCGTGGGCGACCACGGACGCCGGTTCGGTCAACGGCTTCTTCGCCAACCGCAACCACCTGGCCAATATGCTGCTGGTGATGCTGCCGTTCGCCATGGTGCTGGGGGCCGCGAGCCTGCGGCGGCGGGACGGGGACCGGCTTCCGCTATGGTTCGGCGCCCTCTTCATCGGCCTGACGGTGGTCGCCCTGGCGGCCATTCGGTCGCGCGCCGGTATCATGCTGTTCCCGCCGGTGCTGATGATCAGCCTGTTCGCGGCCTGGTTCGCGACGGGCCGGCGGCGCCCGGCGGTCGGTTTTCTGGCGGTGGCCGGCGCCGTGGGCGCCGCGTTGACGGCGGTGGTCGTCCTGGCCTTGCCGCCGATCCTGGCGCGCTTCGACACCCAGGCGGTGACCGATGGCCGCCTGGACCGCTGGCCGCTCGTCGCCGAGGCCGCCCAGTCCTACCTGCCCCTGGGCTCCGGCGTGGGCAGTTTCGACGCCGTCTACCGCTCCGTCGAGCCGCTCGAGGAACTGGACCCGACCTTCTTCAACCACGCTCACAACGAGTATCTGGAAGTCTGGCTCGAAGCCGGCTGGATCGGGATCGCGGCGCTGGCGATGTTCCTGGTCTGGTACGCTCGCCGCTCGTGGACGGCGTGGCGCGCGCCCACCTCCGCGACCCGGAACGTACAACGGGCGTCCTCGATCGGCGTCGCCGTCGTGCTTCTGCATTCGGTGGGAGACTATCCGCTGCGGACTGCGACCATGGCGGTGATCTTCGCGATCTGCTGCGCCCTGCTGGAGCTCGCGTCGAGGCCGGATCTCGAGCCCGACGCCCCGCTGCGCCGCCGCCGGCGGCGCTCGTCCTAGGGGCCGGGTTCTCCCCGGCCTTCGGGGCGCCCTCCGCCCCTTAGGCCGGCGAAACGCTGACCGCGCCTTCGCGGCATTGAAGGATGCGGCGCGAGCCGCCTTCAAGCCGGACCGCGCTCAGCACGCCGCTCGCATACGCCTTGGTGTCCAGCCCGATCCGGCGCTGGTCCAGGTGGATGTCGCGAGACGGCGTATGGCCGTGCACCACCACCTTCTCGAACGGAACCTCGCTGTCGAGGAAGCTGTTGCGAATCCACAGGAGATCGCGATCGGTCTGTTGGTCCAGCGGCTGGCCAGGGCGGGCCCCGGCGTGGGCGAAGAAGTAGTCCCCGACCGAGGCGCTGAATTCGAGGCCTTCGAGGAAGGCCCGCTCGCGGGCGGTGACCTTGTGGTTCAGGTCGGCCGAGACACGGGCCCAAGCCTCGATGCGATGCTTCATCTCGGGCGGCTTCAACCCGTAGGAAGCCAGGGCCGCTTCGCCGCCGTATTCGCACCAGCTCGCGCCGACCGTGGGGTCGTCGAGGAAGTTCAGCATCGCTTCCTCGTGGTTTCCCTTGAGGAACCGCCATTCGACGCCGGCGTCCGTCGGCAGGTCCGCCAGATACTGGATCACCCCCCGCGATTCCGGGCCCCGGTCGATGTAGTCGCCCAGAAAGATCACCAGCTTGCGGTCGCGCTGGACGCCGCGGCGTCGGCCATGATCGCCTCGACCAGCGGCTTCAACAGATCCAGCCGACCGTGGACGTCGCCCACCGCCCAGACCACCACACCGTCCGGCGCCCGGGGCGTCGCGGGCGCGACAACCTTCGCCTTGCGCCTGAAAAGGGTTGAAATCATCGTTCTGCTCGGCGGCCGCGGGACGGCCGCCTGTCTTCCTGGCTTTCGAAAACGGGCCGCCACCCCTCGCTTCAGGCTGCGTCCGCAAGAGGGCGGAAATGTAGCCTAAGTCTCGAACACGGCGCCGAAATCAGCGTTCGCCTGCGCATAGTCCGGGGGCCGGCCGATGTCCATCCAGTACCCCTCGGCGCGTTGCTGGCGCACCGACATCCGGCGCTCGATCATATCGGCGATCAGCATCGGCATGTCGTAGTAGGCGTCGGTTGGAATCAGCTGCATCGCCCCGGGCGACAGCACATAGGCTCCGGCGCTGATGGTGTAGCTCTGGGTCGGCTTCTCCTCGATGCGCAGGATCTGGCCTTCCTCGGCGTTCACCACGCCGAACGGGACCTGCATCTGGTAGTCGCGGACGACCACGGTCGCGAGCGCGTTGGCCTCCAGATGCGAGTCCAGCACGTGGCCGTAGTCGACCTTGGCCAGGATATCGCCGTTGGTCACCATGATCGGCTGGTCCTGAGCAGGTAGCAGGGACAGCGCCCCGCAGGTGCCCAGGGGCTTCTCCTCGCGCAGATAACCGATTTCCAGGCCGAGGGCCGAGCCGTCGCCGAAATGCCGCTCGATCTGGTCGGCCTTGTAGTTCACCGCCAGCCAGAAGCGGCGGAACCCCTGCGCCGCGAGATTGCCGATGATGGTGTCGAGGATCGGCCGGGGACCGACCTTCAGCATCGGCTTGGGCGTGTCTCGGGTCAGTTCGGCCAGCCGCTCGCCCTTCCCGCCCGCCATGATCACCACCGGATTGGTGCGGATCGGGATGTTGAGGAAGTCCGAGATCGTGGTCAGGCCGACCACCCGACGTTCAGCGTCCAGCACCGGCAGCTGGCGCAGGCTGTGGGCGCGCAGCATTGTCAGGGTGGCGGCCCGATCCTGATGCTGGTCGATGCACAGAGGTTCGCGGTTGGCCCCGGCGATCGCCGCGTCTTCCAGACCCGCGCCCCGGATGAGGGCCCGGCGCAGGTCGCCGTCCGACAGGACGCCCAGCAGCCGCCGGTCGGCGTCCACCATCAGGGCCATGCCGGTCCCGGTCGCGTCGATGGCCTTCAGGGCGTCGCGGAACGTGGCCTCCGGTCCGATTAGCGCCTTCTCCCATGCCCTCATGGCGTCCCCCTGCGTCTGGCGGGCACGCCGAGCAGCGTCCCCTTCCCCGTTCCAGCCTCCAGCACCACGCGCCGGCGCCGACGACGACCCCGGCTTCCAGAACGACGCCTTGCCGGATCACCGCGCCTGCGCCGATGTGGGCGTCCGCCCCGACCGTCACGTCGCCACACAGGATGGAGCCGGTCGCGCAATGCGCGAAGGCGCCCACATGGCAGCCGTGCTCGACCACCGCACCGGTGTTGATCACCGCCCCATCGCCGACGACCGCGCCAGTCTGGACCACGCACCGCGCCAGCAATTGCGCGCCTGAGCCGATCCGGGCGGTCCGCGACACGATCGCGGACGGGTGCCGCACCTCGACGAAGACGAAGCCGAGCCCCTCCAGCCGCGCCTGGATCTCGCGCCGCAGGCTGCGGGACGCGCCCGAGCCGATCCCGCCCACGCCGTTGGCTAGGTCGTAGCCGCCGGAGGGGTCCAGCCAGGCGTCGCCGCCGAGCACGGGCAGGCCGACGGCCGGAACCGTGGAAACGGACCGGTCGACGAAGCCCAGCACCTGGCGACCGCCCGCCAGAAGGGCATCCGCGACCACCTGACCATGGCCGCCGGCGCCCACCACCACGACTGGACGCGCGCTCATGGCTCGATCACCTCGTCGACCGCATAGGCGCGGTCGGCCGGCCGCCCCAGCAACGGCCACACCGTCATAGGCGAGCGGCCGTCAGCCGGCCTCTTGGCGGTCAGACTGTCCAGATCGAAGATCTCCCCCGCGGCGATCGGCCGGGCGGCCACCAGGCTGCGCCGAGCGATGGCGCGATTGCCCGCCTCCTCGACCGCCGGCCCTTTGTGCGCCCGCCCCAGCGCCTGCTCGACCTCGCGGATGGCCGCGACCATCGCCCCGAGCTCGGCCGGCTCCAGCGAGGCCGCGTGGTCGGGTCCCTGGCGGGCGCGGTCGAGCGTGAAGTGTTTCTCGATCACGGTTGCGCCTCGCGCCGCCGCGGCGATCGCGACCGTGGTTCCCAGGGTATGGTCCGAGTAACCTACCGGCAGACCGAACGCTTCGGCCATCACGTCCATGGCCCTCAGGTTCACCGCGGAAAGGGGAGCCGGGTATTCTGTCGTGCAATGCAGGAGCGTGACCCGTTCGCGCAGCAGCGCCTGTGCGGCCGGGTCCGCGAAGGCCGAGCCCAGATCGTCCTCGCCGCCAGGTAGTCCCGGCCGGCTCAGGCCGAAGGCGATGACCGACAGGGCGGCGCGGATCTCGTCCAGCTCGGCCATGCCCGTCGAAACGATCAGCGGCCGGCCAAGGCGAGACGCCTGAAGCAGCATCGCCCCCCAGGTCAGGTCTCCGGATGGAATCTTGATCGCCGGCATGTCCAGGGTCGCCAGAAAAGCCAGGCTGTCCAGGTCGAAGGCCGTCGACATGAAGCGAACGCCGCGCTCGGCGGCGTGGGCCGCCAGCGACAGGTGGGCGTCCCGGTCCAACTCGAGGGCCTTCAGCATGGCATGCTGGCCGTCGTCCCGGCCTGTATTGCGCGCCTGATAAGCGGCCTTGGCCGCGCGCCGTGTGACCAGTTGGTCGGCGCGGAAAGTCTGAAACTTGACCGCGTCCGCGCGCGCCGGCGGCGGCGCGCGATCAGGCGGCCGGGCATCGTCGACGGATCCGTCGTGGTTCACCCCCGCTTCCGCGATCACGAACACCCGGCCGGTCATGCGCCGGCCTCGTGGAAGCGCTTGGCCAGCAGGACGTCTCGTCCCGGGGCTCGGCGCAGGATCTCGACAATCCGCGGCGCGGCGTGTCCGTCGCCATAGGGATTGCGGACCGCCCCGCAGTCCATCGCGAACGCGGCTTGGATCGCCGCGACGATGGCCCGGGGCTCGGCGGGCGTCCGCAGCACCGACGTCGCCGCCAAACGTCCCTTCTGCCGATCCCCGACGTCCACGGCGGGCACGCGCAGGGACGGCGCCTCGTACAGGCCGCTCGAGGAGTTCCCCACCACCGCATCGCATTGCGCCATCAGCGACAGATAGCGCGTCTGGCCCAGCGAGGCGACGACATGCGCGTCCCCCCGATACGCGGCCCAGGCGTCCAGGGCCGCGTCCACCGCGCCGTGGCCGGGATCCGCGTTCGGGCGGGTGATCCACTTGCCCACGTCGCCGGAGAGGGCGTCGAGGGCGCTCAGCAGGGCTTGGAACTCGCCTAGTCCCCGATCCTCCGCCAGGGTCACCGGATGGAAGGTGATCAGCAGATTCCGGGCGTGCAGCGGGGCGCCCAGGGAAGCTTCCAGCGCCGGACGATCCAGCAGCGGCGCGCGGGTCAGCTGATCCAGCCCCGGGCTGCCCACCACGTGAATTCGCGCCGGGTCCTCGCCCATCTGCGTCACCCGCCGGGCGGCCTCGGCGTTGGTGACCAGGTGCAGCGCGGCCATCTTGGTGAGGGCGTGGCGGATCGACTCGTCGAAGGCGCCTTCGGTGGTGTCGCCGCCCGCGATATGCGCGATCGGGATCCGGTGCAGCATCGCGGCCTCGGCCGCTGCCAGGATCTCGAACCGGTCGCCCAGGATCAGCAGGAGGTCGGGCCGCAGGCGCTCCAGAGCGTCCGACACCCCGACGAGGCAGCGGGCCATCGCTCGCGCGGCGTCGCCCGCCCCATCGCCGCCCAGGTCCAGAGGCGCGCGCGCGTCGACCGCAAAGCCGTCCGCCTCTATCTCCTGGACGGTCAGGCCGAACCGGGACTCCAGGTGCGTGCCGGTGACGATCAGTTGAAGGTCCAGATCCGACGCCGCACGGATGTCGTGCATGACCCAGCGCAACAGGCCGTACTCGGCCCGCCCCCCGGTCACGACGCAGATGCGCTTCAGGGAGGTCATGCGTCCGCCAGGCTCGCGCTGCTGGGAAGGTTGATGACCTGGTCCTCCAGGGCCTCGGCGACCGGCAAGGCGTCGCGGGGGCAGTCGGCGTACATCGGCAGGCGATGCATCGGCGTCCACAGCGGCCGCGCCTGGTATCCCGCGTCGTTCAGCGCCTCCAGGATCCGGTCGCGCGCGTCGCGGTCCGGCCGGTCCAGCAACAGGACGTTCAGCCAATGGTTCACCGCCGCCCCTTCGCGGGGCCGCAGCAGGCGGACGCCGTCGACGCCCTCGAAAGCCCGCGCGTAGCGCTGGGCCAGCTCGGCCTTGCGCGCCATCATGTCGGGCAGTCTCTCAAGCTGGGCGCACCCCAGGGCGGCGTTCAGGTTCGGCATGCGGTAGTTCCAGCCGATCTCGTCGTGATCGAACGCCCAGCGATGCGCGACCTTGGCGGTTGTCGTCAGATGTTTGGCCCGGCGCGCCAGCTCCGGATCGTCGGTCAGGACGGCTCCGCCTCCGCCGGTGGTCATGATCTTGTTGCCGTTGAAGCTCAGCGCCGCCACCCGCCCGAAACCGCCGGCGTGACGCCCGTGCCAGCGCGACCCCAGGGCTTCGGCGGCGTCCTCGACGAGCGCCAGGCGCCAGCGCGCGGCGACATCGGCCAGGCCGTCCACGTCGCTGGGGTGGCCGAACACATGCATCACCGTCAGCGCCCGGATCGGACGGCCGGTGCGGACGTTCACGCAAACGCCGTCCCGCACCTGAGCGATCGTTTCCAGATGGGTCTCCAGCCGCGCGGGGTCCACACCCAGCGTCTCGGTCTCGGCGTCCACGAAATGCGGGATCGCTCCGCGGTAGGCGATGGCGTTGGCCGTCGCCACGAAAGTCAGCGTCGGCGTCAGGACCTCGTCTCCTGCCTCCACGCCCGCCAGCCGGAAGCAGACGTCCAGCGCCGCGGTCCCGTTCACCACGGCCACCGCGTGCTTCAAGCCCGTGAACGCCTCCAGGTCGCGTTCGATCCGGTCGACATAGCTTCCGACGGATGAGACCCAGCCCGTATCCAGACAATCCTTGAGATAGTCCCATTCGCGGCCGCGGAACTCGGGCGCATGCAGAGGTGCGGGAACCTTCGCATCCGGCAGCGCCGCGCGCACCGCGGTCAGGACTCTGTCTGCCAGCGGGGCGCTCACAGCACGTACCGGTCCGTCTTGTAATGCGCCAGGTTCGCCGGATCGCTGAACCAGTCGATGGTCGCCGCCAAGCCGCGCCGGAAGCCTTCTCCGCCGCCGAACTCGGGCGCCCAGCCGGTGAGCGACCGCATCAGCTCGCTGTCGGCCCAGAGCCGCTCGACCTCGCTGGCTTCGGGTCTCAGGCGCTGCGTCTCGGTGACGATCTCCACGTCGCGGCCCATCAGTTCGATGATCGTGCGCGCCGTGTCTCCTATGGAGATCTCGAAGCCGCTGCCGGCATTGACGGTCTGGCCGACGGCCGCGTCGCATTCGGCCAGAGCCTCAAAGGCGCGCGCCGTGTCGCTGACGAAGGTGAAGTCGCGGGTCGGGTGGACCGCGCCCAGCTTGATCTTGTCGGCGCCGCGGCGACCTGGCTGATCACGGTGGAAATTACCGCGCGAGCGGACTGCCGGGGGCCGTAGGTGTTGAAGGGGCGCAGCACCGACACCGGCGTGCCAAACGCGGCATGAAAGCTGAGCGCGATCTGGTCGGCGCCGATCTTGGACGCCGAATAGGGCGACTGGCCCTGCAGCGGATGGGCCTCGGTGATCGGCACGAAGCGGGCGGTGCCGTAGACCTCGCTGGTCGAGGTGTGAACCACCCGCTCGACGCCGAGGTCCCTCGCCGCCTGCACGATGTTCAGCGTGCCCAGCACATTGGTTTCGACGTAGGTCTGGGGCGAGTGATAGCTGTAGGGGATGGCGATCAGGGCGGCGAGGTGCAGCACCACGTCGCAGCCGGTCATCGCGGTGCGGACGCCGTGAGGATCGCGGACGTCGCCTGCGAAGACGTCGAGGTCCTTGCGGATGTCGGCCGGGCTCTCGTCCAGCCACCCCCAGCTTCCCAGGCTGTTGTACTGGACAAAGGCGCGCACGTCGCAACCGCGCCGGATCAGGCGCTCGGTCAGGTGCGAGCCGATGAAGCCGTCGGCCCCGGTCACCAGGACGCGCGTGCCCTGCAGATTCATGACCTGGTCCTCGTCCCGACGCTCATCGTTAACGCACTGTGCGGCCCGCGCGTTAAGGAAGCCGAAATTCGCGCCCCGGCGCCCCGACCCGTTGCCGACAGCCGGCGCTTCCTGTCTTCTAGGGCTATGTCGTTTCGGCGCATATTCATCCCCTTTGCGACGGTCGCCGCGCTGGCCTTGGACGGATGCGGGCCGCAGTCCGTAGCGTCCGCCCCGCCCGGCCTTGTCGCCGCCGGGCCAGCGCAGCGGCTGACGGCCCTGACGGCGATGGATCAGAGGGTCGCCCGCGTGGCGTGGCGATTGTCCAAGGCCAACGCCGACCTCTGCCCTGTCGTGCGCCAGTCCGCCGGCTGGGCCCTGCATTCCGCCAGCCAGTACAGCATCGAGCTGCGGCCCGAGGCGGGGGCGCGTTTCAGGCTGAATGGCGACTTGCCCGGCGTCCTGGCCGCGCCGGAAGGGTCCCCCGCCGCCGCGGCGGGCCTGCGCGAGGGCGATCTGATCCTGGCGGTGAACGGGACCCCGCTCTCGATCGGAGCCCAGGGACGCCCGCCCCAGTTCGAGGGTCTCGCCGCCAACATCGCCCGCCTCGACTCCGCGCTGGCCCAAGGCCCGGTGCGGCTGACGATCCAGCGCGACGGAGAGGAGACCTCGGCGACGGTCCAGCCCGAGCGCGCCTGCGGGTATGAGGTCCAGCTCAATCCGTCGGACGAACTGAACGCACGCGCTGACGGACGTCGGCTGTTCATCAGCACCGCCCTGGCCGGCTTCGCCGAGTCCGACGACGAACTGTCGGTCATTCTCGGCCACGAGCTCGCCCACAACGTTCTGGGCCACCGCCGCTGGGCCGAGACGGGCGGCGAAGGCCGCACCGTCGTCGGCCGGGACTGCGACCCCCGCCTCTGCCGGGGCGGCGACCCCGAGCGCCAGGCGGACCGGGTCGGCCTGTACCTGTCCGCCCGCGCCGGCTATCGACCCGAGGCGGCGCCCGTCTTCTGGCGGCGGTTCGGCGCCTCGAACTGGCGGGTGCGCTATCCCCAGCTGGCCCATGCGTCCGCCGGGACCCGTGCGGCGCGGCTCGAGGAAGTCGCGGCCGAGATCGCGGCCAAAGGCGGCCGCCGGCCAACCCCTGACGCCCTAGGACCGTTCGCCGGCCTGGAAATCTTCAAGGGTGTCGATGTCGAGAGACCGCTCGACCGGCATCGGAAAGGCCAGGGTCTCGGCCGACTTCACGAAGGTCCGTTGACGCCTCAGCCAGTCTGTCTCGGCGGCGTAGACCGCGCCGTTCAGCACCCAGGCCGGCGGCAGGTCCTGCCGCCGCAGGCTCGCCCCGGCGGGCGGCGTCACGAACGAAGCGAGCCGGGCGTCCGGGCCCTGCGCGAACGTCAGCCATGGATGCGAAGGCGCCTCCATCACCGATACGCAGGAGGCCGCTCGGGCCGCCTTCATCTGATCGAGCGCCCCGTCGATATCCGCAGTCGTACGAAGGGGAGAGGTCGGCTGCAGCAGCACCACGATGTCATATCCCGGCGCCCGGTCGAGGGCGTCCAGAACCACGTCGAGCGACGCAGCCTTGTCATCGGACAGTTCGGCCGCCCGGACGAAGGGCGCTTCGCAGCCATGACACTCGGCCACCTCAATGATCTCGGGGTCATCGGATGACAGGATCAGCCGATCGATCCTTCGCGACGCCTGGGCGGCCTCGATGGTCCAGACGATCAGCGGGCGGCCGCGGAACGGAAGGACGTTCTTGCGCGGCAGGCTCTTTGAGCCCCCGCGGGCGGCGATCACGGCAAGGACCGACCGATCACCGATCACGACCCGGTCACCGCGTGAGCGCTCCGCAGATCGCCGAGGCTTTCCCTGACCTGAACCCAGGCCGCGACGATATGATAAAGCGAACTGGCGGGCGCCGGTTCGTCGCGGAAGCCGCCTTCCGACGCCATCTTGTCGCGCCAGAGGCCGGTGGGAAGCAAATAGCCCGTCAGTCCCTTGATAGCGTCCGCGGCGTGGTCCGACAGCGCCGCTTCCGTCTCGCCCAATATCAGGGCCGCCTTGAGACGCTCGGTCTGCGGCCACAGCCTGGCTTGCGCCGACGTCACCGTCAGCCTGTCGTCCAGCGCGTCGATCGCCACGCTCCGGGCCGAATCCACGCCGCGCTGACCCGCGGCGTATAGCCGGCGCGCCGCGCTCCGGGCCCAATCGTCGCCAGCGCGCGCCCTGCCCCAGCGAGTCAGCAGCCACGCCCATTCGAACTGGTGACCTGGCTCGACCAGCCGACCCGGCTCGCCGTCGGCGATGGTCCAGTCCGGGTTGAAAAACTCCCGCAGGAAGCCGCCCTGCTGATCGATGAAATGGCGCGCGCCAGATCCACGATCTCGTCGCATGGCCGACCAACGACCGTTGGGCTCAAGAGCTTCCCAGGCCAGGCAGGCTTCCAACAGATGCATGTGCGCGTTGGCCTGCTGCGGATGACCGGCGTCCTCGCGCCAACCGCCCGCGGGGTGGGTCAAGGCCTTCAGCGCATCCCCCAACAGGCTCGCGCGTTCTCGCATCTGTTCGGGGCGAGCCCCGGCCTCGGCCGCCGAGGCGAACGCCAGCAGGGCGAAGGCCTGATCGTAGAGGGAGGCCGTTTCATCCAGCGGCGCTCCCTCGCCCGAGACCTGGGTGCGGTACAGGCCGTCTCGGCGGAGGTTCGTCTGCTCGAAGCGATCGAGACTGCGTTCGACCAGCATTCGCCACGGTCCTTGCCAGCCCAGGCGGCCCGCCGCGCTGTACACATAGGCTTGGCGAGCCTGCACGCGCGCGCGTCGGAACGCCGTGACCGGAGCGCCATCCAGCGTGATCGCCTCCCGGAACCCGCCGTCCGGATCGACTCCCAAGGTCCCCCACAGCGGCAGAGCGTTGAACCGCATCCAGCGGTCGAACGACTGGGCGCGTTCGACCAGCGGGAGGTCCGGCTTCCCCGCCCCGTGTACATGGCCCGGCGAGACCTGACGCAGGCGGTCGACCAGCCCCTTCACCTCCTGCGAGCGGCTGAGGTGACAGACCAGCACGGCGTCGGGTTCGGCGATGATGGCCAAGCCCGAGACCCCGGCGGTGGCGATCACCATGCCCTCGGCCGCCCGGACCAGATTCGCGCCGTCGCCGTCGCCCCCGATCCAGAGGCCCCGGCTCGCGCCGCCGGTCGCGGCCACGGCGTCCCAGGCGCCCAGGTCCGACCAGCCGAAACCGACGGGCAGAACCGAGGTCAGCCGGCTTTTCTCCATCACCGCATAGTCGATCGAGATTCTCGGAGCCTCGCCGAAGCTCTCGCTCAACACCAGGCGATCGCCGGGCCCGGCGGGCAGAGCCGCGCGGGCGACGTCGGCGACCTCGGGCGCTAGGGCGTCCAGTTCGGACAGCAGGACGTCGGCCCGGACGACGAAGTTGCCGCTGTTCCAGAGGTAGCCCTTGGCGACATAGGCCTCGGCGGCCTTGCGATCCGGCTTCTCCACGAACCGCCTGACCACGGACAGGCCCGGTCCCTCGGGCTGGATGTAGCCGTAGGCGGAAGACGGGTCCGTAGGACGCACCCCGAAGGTCACGATCCGGCCAGCTTCGGCGGCGATGGCCGCCTCCCGGACGGCCTTCTGAAAGCCCGTCGCGTCCGGGATGTGATGGTCCGACGCCACGAACAGGGCCACACCCGCGGGGTCCCGGCGAGCGATCCATTCGGCCGCCGCGGCCATCGCCGGGGCGGAATCACGGCCGACCGGCTCCACGATCAGGACGACCGAGGCGCCGTCCAGCTGTTCCTCGATGGAGGCGGAATGGTCCTGGCCGGCCACCACCACGACCTGCCCCCCGCCCTCCGCCAGCGGCGCGACGCGGCGCACGGTCTCCTGGAACAGCGACAGGTCGCTGGCCAGGCTCAGGAACTGCTTGGGCCGCTGCCCGCGAGACGCCGGCCACAGCCTGGTCCCGGATCCTCCGCACAGGATCACCGGAAAGATCGCCATCTCGGACCCTCTGCTCGTCGCCGAACCGTCTAGCGGGGGCCGCCGCCTCTCGCCAGCCCCGCGCGAACGGTCGCGTCTAGAAGACGCTCCGCCAGTTGCCCATCACCGCGTAGGCGGGCGGCGCGCTGGCTACGTGCCGATCATCGCGCGTGACGACCGCCCGCAGCGCCAGTTGAGAACCATCCGGCAGGGCGTGCAGGCTGCCCAGCGCCAGATCGATCTGACGACCGCTCGGCGTCGCCGAGAATCGACGCTCGGAGAAGGACAGCGGATCAAAATACTCCAATGGGGCGTCGGCCAGGAAGGCGCTGAACGTTCCGCTCTCGACCCGAAGGGGCTGCGAAATCGACCAGGTCAGGGTCCGGCAGCCGAAACCCAATTGACGGCAGAAGGTGGTCAGGCCCAGCTTCCAGGTCGAGCTCATCGCCTGGTCCGACAGCGTCAGGAACTGACCTTCCATCGCCGTGCGCGCCCAGCCCGCTTCCGCGTCGAGCCACAGGCCGGAACCTAGATCGACCTTGCCCGATACCCCCGCGAACGTGGTCTCGCTGGGCATCTCGAAGCCCGATCCGACGGGCACGAACGAGCCCAGCGGCCCCATGCGCTCGTCCAGGCCGCCCGCCGCGAACGTCAGGTTCGCGCCCGGCGCGGCCTGCCAAGTCATCGCAAAGCGCGAGTAGCGCGAGACGTCGTCCTCGGCTTCCCGGAACGGCATCGCCCGGTCCCCGGTCCCGGTGTCGGCCGTGAAGGTCAGGGCCCCGACCCGAACCGCGCTCATGAAGGCGCGATCGACCTGGGCCAGGGAGGCGAAATCGTCGCCGGCGCCAAGCTCGAACGGCGAGCGGGCGCCGTTCCGGCCCTGCCAGACCGCCACGGTCCCTCGCGGCCGAGAACTGGACCATCACGTCCTCGCGCCGACGTTCGTCCAGCCAGGGCGTCAGGAAGGTTGAGGCCGCCGCGGGATCGTAGATGCTGTCGTCAATCGAGGTGCTGCTGGTCAGGGACAGGCGGCCGCCGAACGGGCCGTCGACCGACAGCGTCGCCTGTCGGCGCTCGATCTCGGGCAGGCGAGCGCGGTCCCCACGCGGGGCGACGCCGAACGAGTCGCCAAGGTTCAGGCGGAACAGACGGTCGTAGGAGTCATGCCCCACCGTCTGAAGACCCGGAGCGTTGCGCAGGGCGTCGCCCAAGGCCCCTCCCGTATAGGCGAAGCGCTGCGAGGTGACCGCGACGGTTCCTCCGCGCGCCATGGCGACAGTGGTCGCGCCGACCGGCTGGAACGCGCGGGCGATATCGAGAAGGCCCCGCCCATAGACCGCATCCGTTCCAGCGGCGCCGGCTTCCCGCGCCGTGGCGAGCAGGATGTCGACGGCTTGGCGTCCCGTCAGGTTGGGGAAGGCGTCCATCAAGAGTGCGATGGCGCCCGCGACGGCGGGCGCGGCGTAGGATGTCCCGCTGCCCCGGAGGCAGATCGTGCCGTCGCAGTTGGTGATGATGTCCACTCCAGCCGCGCTGATGTACGCGTTGGCGGAGACGCCGGCCCGGTTTGAGAAGGCGGCGATCTGGTTGGCGCTATTGTGCGCGCCCACGACGATGATGCTGCCGGCGAACCGAGGGTCCGTGGCGTACCGGCCCGGCCATTCGGGATCTCCGCCCGTCGGCTCATCGCCAGCGTTTCCCGCCGCTATGGTGAAGACGATGCCGGCGTTGACAGCGCGCTGCAGGGCCGCCTCGAAAGCGGTTCCCAGAGAGGACTCGCCGCCCAGCGACATGTTCACGACGCGGATGTTGTTGGCGATCGCGTAGTCGATCGCCCGCACCAGGTCCGAGGACCGGAAGCACACGTCGTCCTCGGGATCGGTGCATTCGCTCACGTCGGCGCGGATCGACACGATGGTCGATTCGTAGGCGATTCCGATGGTGCCGAACCCGTTGAAATTCGACGCGATGACGCCGGAGACGAAGGTGCCGTGGCCGTCAGGCCCCTGGGGCTGCCCCCGTCCGACGACCACGTCCGTCGAAAGCGTCGTGGAGATTCGTCCCTGCAGATCCGGCTGGGCGAAATCGATGCCGGAATCCACGACGCCGATGCTGATGCCCGCGCTGTAGCGCCGGCGTTCCAGGCCGTGATCGCACCCGTGTTCGCCGCGCCGTAGTTGCGCAGATACTCCGCCGAGGTGGGAGACGGCGCGGAGGGTGGGGGGCGCGGCGGCCGGCGG
>NZ_JBNFOJ010000031.1:0-16125 GCF_057364705.1 Brevundimonas sp. CURTG3B2_SDJG | reverse complement strand
TACTTCGAGCCCGCGGCCCTGGGCGGCGCCTACGCCGAACGGATGGCGGCCAGCCGCCCGCGCCCGGCGGGGCGACGCTGGCGGGGACGGGGATCAATCCCGGCTGGGTGGCCGAGGCCATGGCGGCCAGCGCGGTGGCGATCTCTCGAGCATCGCAACATCACCAGCCGAGAAATCATTGATTGCACGACGATTCCGAACCCGGACTATGTGTTCGGCGCGCTCGGCTTCGGGGCGCGGGCCGACCAGATCGACCTGTCGGAAGGCCTGCTGGCGAAGACCTTCGACGGGATGTTCTCCCAGAGCGTGGAGGGCCTGGCGAAGCGGATCGGGCTGGCGCTGGACGGCTTGGAGTCCGATCATGAACTCGGCCTGGCGCGTCGGGAGCTGACGGTGGCCGCAGGCGTGATTCCGGAGGGAACGGCGGCGTCCACGACCTGGCGGGTCCACGGCCTGGCCGACGGGCGGCGGCGGATCACCCACGAGGTCAACTGGATCATGGACCCCACCGAGCCCGCCTTCGCCGGCCGCCCGCACTGGGAGATCGAGATCGACGGCCTGCCGGGACTGAAGATCGCCATGGATCTGATCGACACCGCTCCCGAAGGCGTGCGGACCAAGCCCGAGCAGTTCGCCGTGGCGGCGATGGTGCTGAACGCGATACCGCGCGTCGTCGCCGCCGAACCCGGCCTGATGCGCCTCTAGCGGGCGACTTGCCTGCTAACGCAAGTCATGTCACTTTCATTCAAAGACTAAAAAAGCGGAGGACGTCAGCATGGCCGAGCGCGACCCCGAGGTGCAGGCGCTGCTGGACAAGAAGGCGATCGAGGAGACGCTGACGTTGTTCCTGCGCGGCTGCGACCGCGCCGACGAGAGCCTGGTCGAGCGCGCCTACTGGCCGGACGGCTGGGAGGACCACGGGGGCACGTTCAACGGGCCGGCGCCGGAGTGGATCGCGGTCATCAAGGAGCGGCTGCCCAAGGCCGGGCTGATGAACCACATGATGATGAACCTGATGATCGAGCTGAAGAGCCCGACCACGGCGACGGCGGAGTGCTACATCCTCACCGCCTCGCGTCTGAAGGTGAAGGGCGAGCTGTTCGACACCCGCACCCTGGCCCGCTGCGTCGACCAGATGGAGAAGCGCGGTTCGGAGTGGCGAATCCTGCGTCGGACCATGTGCTGGGAGTGGAACGAGGAGCGCGAACTCAGCGAGACCTGGGCCAGGGGCGCGATCACGACCGATCCGTCGATCCTGCGGCGCGGGGCCAAGAAGCCCGACGACATCATCTACACCGCCGCCTGAGGCTCGATCATGGACGTCCAGGGCTGCGTCGCCATCGTCACCGGGGCCAATCGCGGGATCGGCGAGGCCTTCGTCCGCGTGCTGATCCAGGAGGGCGCGGCCAAGGTCTACGCCGGCGCGCGAGACCCGGCGTCGGCCGCCCATCTGGAGGCCGAGTTCCCCGGCAAGGTCCAGGCAGTGCGGCTGGACGTGTCCCAATCGGACCAGATCGCCGAGGCCGCGGCCGCCTGCCCGGACGTGTCGGTGGTGATCAACAACGCCGGCGCCTTCACCAACCGCCTGCTGATCGGCGCCGAGGACCTGTCCGGCGCGCGCGAGGAGATGGAGGTCAACTATTTCGGCCCCGTCGCCATGGCCCGCGCCTTCGCCCCGATCCTGAAGGCCAACGGCGGCGGGGCGATCCTGAACGTCCTGTCGGTCGGCGGCATCGTGGCCGCGCCCAACATGGGCGGCTACAGCCCGTCGAAATTCGCCATGCGCGCCGCCGGCAGCTGCATCCGCGCCGAGCTGGCCGACCAGGGGACCACGGTGACCTCGCTGATCGTCGGCTCGGTCGACACCCGCATGGCCGCGCACGTGAAGGGCGCCAAGGAAGCCCCCGAGGACGTCGCCCGGGCCGCCATGCGCGGCATCACGCGTGGGACCGACGAGATCGACACCGACCGCTTCGCCGTCGAGAGCCGCGCCGCCCTGGCGCGCGACCCGAAAGGCCTGGAGCGGGCGATGGCGAAGATGTTGAAGGCCAAGGAACTGTCGACCGGCCGCTAGGCGCCGTCGACGAAGGGGAGGGAACCGCAATGCCGCCGCTGCAAGACGTCGCCACGATCCTGGCGATCAACCTGGGGCTCTGCTTCGCCTCGTTCGTCATCCTGTGGGCCATCGGCTCGGCCATCAAGGACGTCACCTTCGTCGACGCCTGGTGGGCGCTGGGCCTGGCCTCGATGGCGGTGGCGACCTTCTTCCAGGCGGAAGGCTCGCCGCAGCGGATGCTGCTCCTGCTGGCGCTCGCCGTGGCGTGGGGGCTGCGGCTGGGGCTCTATATCCTGTGGCGCTGGCGCAAGCACGGCCCGGACCGGCGCTATGTGAAGATGATCAGCCGGGCCCAGGAGGCCAAGGGCTGGAGCTATTCCAAGGCCGCATGGCGGCTGGTCTTCATGCTGCAGGCCCCGATCCTGTGGGCTGTCAGCATGCCGGTGCAGCTGGGCCAGATGTCGGCGACGCCGATCTCTGTCGGAACCCTGGGCTGGATCGGCGCGGGCCTGGCCGTCTTCGGCATCCTGTTCGAGAGCCTGGCCGACTTTCAACTGGTGCGCTTCAAGGCGAACCCGGCCAACGCGGAGAAGGTGCTGGACACGGGCCTGTGGCGCTACACCCGCCATCCGAACTATTTCGGCGACCTGTGCGTCTGGTTCGGCCTGTGGCTGATCGCGGCCGAGACGGGGCCGCTGGGCCTGGTCTCCATCGTCGGGCCGCTGCTGCTGCTGATCATGTTCGTGAAGTACAGCGGCGGGCCGTCCTACGAGAAGCGGCTGACCTATCACCGACCGGGCTACGCCGAGTACATCGCCCGGACCAGTCCGCTGGTCCCCTGGCCCCCGAAGAAGGCCGCCGCGGAGGCCGCGTGAGACGCCCGGCCACCCCGCGTGTGATGTCCACCCCGGGCATCGGCGAGATGACCCCCCGGGGCATGGGCGCGTTGCTGGACATCCATGCGGCGCGCGACCCGGCGGCTCCGGCCCTGACGTTCGAGGGCCGCACCCTGAGCCGGGCGGAGCTGGCGTCCCGGGTCAACCGGCGGGCGCGGACGCTGGCGACGTTGGGCGTGGAGACGGGGGACTTCGTCGCCATCGCCCTGCCCAACACGCCGGCCTTCCTGGAACTGGCCTTCGCGGTTTGGGCCCTGGGCGCGACGCCGGCGCCGCTGTCGCACAAGCTGCCGGCGGTGGAGCTGTGGGGCGTTCTGGATCTTCTCAAGCCGCGGTTGGTGGTGATCGAGGACCCGGCCAAGGCGGGCGGCTGGCCCGCATGCGCCGAAGCCGACACCTTCGACGCGACGGCCGACGACGGCCCTCTGCCGGAGAAGGTCGCGCCGCACCTCAAGGCCATCGCTTCGGGCGGCAGCACGGGACGGCCCAAGGTGATCGTCGACATGTCCCCCGGCGTCGCCGATCCGGACAAGCCGCTGCTGGGCATGCTGCCCGAGGGCGACGTGCTGATGAACCCGGGGCCGCTGTATCACGCCGCGCCGTTCGGCATGACCTGCTTCGCCCTGGGTTGGGGCCTGCATGTCGTCCTCATGCCGCGTTTCGACGCCGAGGAGGCCCTGCGCCTGATCCAGCGGCACAAGGTCCGCTGGCTGTTCCAGGTGCCGACGATGATGCACCGCATCTGGGCCCTGCCCGAGGCGGTCAAGGCGGCCTATGACCTGTCCTCGCTGGACGCGGTCATGCACATCGCCGCGCCGTGCCCGCCGTGGCTGAAGCAGGCGTGGATCGACTGGGTCGGCGCCGAGACCGTGTGGGAGCTCTACACCGGCACCGAAGCCATGGGCGGCACGGGGATCAACGGGCGGCAATGGCTGGACAAGCCCGGCTCGGTCGGCCGGGTCCTGCCGGGCTACGAGATGCGGGTGCTGCGGCCCGACGGCTCGCCGTGCGAGGTGGACGAGGTCGGCGAGATCTTCTTCCGCCCGCTCAAGGGGCGGGGGACCACCTATCGCTACCTGGGCGCCGAGCCCAAGGCGGTGGGCGAGTTCGAGACCCTGGGCGATCTGGGTCGGGTCGATGCGGACGGCTATCTGTTCCTGGCCGACCGCCGGGTGGACATGATCGTGTCGGGCGGGGCCAACGTCTATCCGGCCGAGGTCGAGGCGGCGATCGACGCCTTTCCGGGCGTCCAATGCAGCGTGGTGATCGGCCTGCCCGACGCCGACCTGGGCCAGAGGGTCCACGCCGTCGTCGAGACCGCGGACGGGGGCGTTGGACCAGGCCGCGCTGACGGCGTTCCTGGCCGAGCGCATCGCCCGCTACAAGCAGCCGCGCAGCTTCGAGGCCACGACCGAACGGCTGCGCGACGACGCCGGCAAGGTGCGCCGCGGGGCGCTGAGGGCGGAGCGGGTGGGGGCGTCTTCCTTTCGTCATCCCGGGGGCGCGTAGCGAACCCCGGGACCCAGCGGCGCCGAAGGCGAGCCGCCGCAAGACGCGTCCTTGACAGCTTCGCGCTCTCGCGCGCCGCTGGGTCCCGGCTTTCGCCGGGATGACGAAAGAAAGGCGGTCACCCCGTCGCCGCCGGATCCTTCATTTGGAAATAGTCGCGCCAGGCGACGATCCGGCCGTCGTCAGCGAATTCGATGATGCCCATGTAGGGGTGGGACACCTTCACGCCGTTGGCGTTGACGTAGTCCTCGCGGCCTTCGGTCAGCACCTTGTTCCCATTCTCGGCCCAGTGGGTCAGGACCCACTCCGTCTCGGAGTGCTGCGCCCAATAGCGGGTGATGAATTTGTCGACCCATTCGACCCCGATCAGCGGGCGGGTTCCGACATGGTAGTGGTACTCGATCTCGGGCGCGAAGAAGGCCAGGAAGGCGGGCTTGTCGCGCGCCCGGGAGACCTCCATCAGCGCCCGCAGGCGTTCGATGGGCGAGCTCACGCCGTCTTCGCCTGGGCGTCCGGCTTGGCCGGGGCGTGCACCTGGGAGGTGTCGTAGTAGTCGCGCATCCGGGTGATCAGGCCGTCGCGGAGCTCGAACACCTGGACGAAGGGATTGTCCATCTTCACCCCGGTCGAGCGGTCGACCAGAACCTCCATCCCCTCCACGAACAGGACGTTCCCCGCCTCGGCGGTGTGGCGGATGTTCCATTCCTGCTGGTCGAAGCCCTGTTCGTAGTTGGCCAGGAATTTCCGCATCTTGTCCTTGCCCACCGCGGGCCGCTTGGTGGGGTGCCAGTGGTATTCGATGTCGTCGGCGAGCGTAGCGATGAAGCCCTCGACGTCGCGGCGCTTCCAGGCCGCCATCATCGCTTCGACCACCTTCATGTGTTCGCCCATGGCGTCGCTCCCGTGTGTTTCGTTGAGGAACGCTAGGACGATAAGTTTGTTTATGCAAGTGACGTGAGCGCCGCTTTCACGTGCGGACTTCCGCGATCCGATGATGGAGCGGCCGGTCAGGCGATCGTGTGGCCCTTGCCGGGCTTCAGCAGGACCTCGGCCATCTTCAGGCGGCCCTTGCAGCCGCTGCAGGTCACCTCGCTGCTCAGCGCCGCGCCGCAGTTGTGGCGGATGCGGACCGGCGGGCCGGCCTTGTCCTTCAGCCACGCATCCGCCCAGGTCAGCATGGTCAGGGCGTGGGGATAGAGATCCAGCCCCTTCTTGGTCAGGCGGTACTCGTACCGGGGCGGGGTGATCTCATACAGTCGGCGCTCGAAGATGCCGGCGGTCTCCAGCGTGCGCAGCCGGTCGGTCAGGATGTTGGACGCGATGCCCAGCATGTTCTGCATCTCGTCGAAGCGATGGATGCCGAAATACTGGACGCTGACCACCAGGCCGCTCCAGCGGTCGCCCAGCAGGTCGACCAGCTCGACCGTCGGCGAGGCGTCGGCGGGCTGGCGCCGTCGGTGCATGCGCTGGACCGGCAGCTTCTCCATGCCGTGGCCGGGGCCGGGCACGAAGCTGCAGCTGTGCAGGGTCATCAGCTCGCCGCAGGCGGTGCAGCGCACCTCGGGCAGCATGGGCTTGCCGCAGGTCTGGTGGATGAAGACGGTCGGCGCGCGCCGCCCGCTGACGCCCCAGCGGACGCCCCAGCCCCACATCAGGATCATGCTGTCGAAGAGGTCCAGCCCGCGCTTGGTCAGGTGGTAGGCCATCCGCGCGCCTTCGTCGCGGTGCGGGCGCTTCTCCAGGATGCCGTGCCGCTCCAGCGACTGCAGACGGCTGGACAGGGTGCTGCGCGCGCCGCCCAGGCGCTCGTGGAACTCCTCGAACCGGGTGGCCCCCAGGAAGGCCTCCTGGACGATCAGCAGGCTCCAGCGGTCGCCCAGCGCGTTCAGCGCCCGGTTCAGCGAACTCTTCGGAACCAGACGGGTCTTCGGCGCGTCTCGAGATGCCATGAGGTTGTCTTAGCGGTCTCGCCGAACGGGATTCAAGCGATTGAGAGCTTCTGCCGACGGACGGTCAATCCGGCGGCTTCCCGATCGAAGGTTTCGGCCGTCACGCCCTCCGCCCTCAGGCCCGTCTTCTGAACCTTGTTGGTCGGCGTCTTGGGCAGTTCGGCCTCGATCCGCACGAAGCGCGGCACCATGAAATGGGTCATGCGCGGGATCAGATATTCGACCAACTCGCGCGGATCGATCACGGCGCCGGGGACGGGCGCCACGGCGACCATCACCTCCTGCTCGCCGCCCGGCATGTCGACGCCGTAGGCGGCGGCTTCGCGCACCGCCGGATGGCCGCAGACCTCGATCTCGATCTCCAGGGACGACATGTTCTCGCCGCGGCGGCGGATCGCGTCCTTCTTGCGGTCGATGAAGAAGAAGCAGCCCTCCTCGTCGCGCCGCATCAGGTCGCCGGTGTGGAACCAGCCGTTTCGCCAGGCCTCCGCGGTCGCCTCGGGATCGCCCAGATAGCCGTGGCTCAGCGTCCAGGGATGGTCGGCGCGGATGATCAGTTCGCCGACCTCGCCATGCGGGACCTCGTTGTCGAAGGCGTCGACGATCCGGCACTCCATGCCCTCGCGCACCCGGCCGCAGCTGCGCAGCACCGTCTCGTTCACCGCGCAGATCAGCGGACCCGAGACCTCGGTCATGTTGAAACCCGAGATGTAGTCGAAGCCGAACCGGCTGGCCAAGGCGGCGGTGTCCTCGGTGACCGGGGCCAGGGTGACCATCCGCAGGGGGTTGTCGGCGTCGTCGGGCCGCGGCGGCTCCTTCATCAGGAAGGCAGTCAGGGCGCCGATCAGGCCGCTGCAGACCGTGGACCGGGTCTCGCGCACGATCTCCCAGAACCGGCGGGTGTCGAACGCCTCGAACAGGGCGACCGAGCCGCCGCAGGCGACGGCCGCGGTGATCGCCGCGATCCCGCCGACGTGGAACATCGGCAGGTTGACCAGCATCCGGTCGTCGCCGTGCATATAGCCATAGGTCACTTTCGCCGTCGTCCATTCCTGGACGTAGGAGGTGATCACCGCCTTGGACGGCCCCGTGGTGCCCGAGGTGAAGATGATCACCGGCGTGTCCCAGGGTTCGCTGCCGGTCTGGACGTAGGCGGCGGCGTCGCCGGCGAGGGCCGCTGGCGGCTCGACCGGAACGCCGAGATCGATCGGCCGTTGGGGCTCCGCGGTCAGGATCACCCGCTCGACCGCGCCCAGCGACAGGCCTTCCAGCCGTTCCGCCAGTTCCGGGTGCAGGATCAGCAGCCGGGCCTCGCACCTGGCCAGGGCGTGCTCCAGCAGCCGGCCGCGGAAGCTGGTGTTGATCGGCGCCAGGGCGGCGCGGCGTAGTTGGCGCCGAACCAGGCGCGGACCAGGGCGGCGGAGTTCGGCGCCCAGGCGGCGACGATGTCGCCCTTCTTCACGCCGCGCGCCTGCAGGGCGGCGGCGGTCTCCAGGGCCTTGCGGCGGGTTTCGGCCCAGGTCCAGGCCTCGCCGGTCTCGAAGCGGATGAAGACCTTGTCCGGGGTCTCGGCGGCGTAGCGCTCGATCAGGCGGGGAATCACGCACTGGTCGGCGGTCGGCGGCCGGGGATCGAACCAGGGCAGCTTCAGCCGGCTCACGCGCCGCGCCCCTGCCATGCCTCGGCCTCGTCCACGCTGGCCCGGAAGTGGGGCAGGGTGAGGATCAGGATCGCCGAGGCCAGGGTGATGGCGATCCCGCTGACGATGGCCAGCGCCGTGCCGATCTTCTGCGGTCCGCCCAGCAGGCTGTCGCTGATCGCCGCCACCAGGGTGGGGCCGGCGCCCAGCGAGATCAGGTTGCCGATCAGGAAGTAGATGGCGGTGACCTGGGCGCGCAGCTGATTGGGCGCGACGGCCTGGAGCGAGGTCGCGGGCAGGCTGTTCATCACCCCGGCGAAGAAGCTGAAGGCCGCCAGCGAGGCCACGGCCCAGGTCGCGTCGGGCAGGAGGGGCGTGGCGACGGCGAAGGGGATGCAGCACACCAGCCCGACGATGGCGGCGTAGAGCGGCGCGTCCTTGCGGCCGCGGGCGGCGAGAAGGTCGGACAGCCAGCCGCCGACCAGAACGCCGGGCGTCGCGGCCAGCAGCAGGATCGCGCCGTAGGTGAAGCCGACCTGGGCGGCGTCCCAGCCGTGCTGGCGGATCATCACCGCCGGAATCCAGGCCAGATAGGAGATGCCGGCGACGCCGAAGATCGAGAAACCCATGATCATGGCGTAGAAGGTCTTCTTTCGGCTCCACATGAAGGCCAGCACGCCGGCCTTGGCCTCGGCGCGCACCAGGCCATGACGGGGTGGCTCGCGCACGATCAGGAACAGGGCGGCGATCAGGAGGCCGGGCAGGCCGACCAGGACGAAGGTCTGCTGCCATGGCGCAAGGTCGCCCAGGACGGGCAGGGTCAGCGACCCCGCCCGCGAGATCATGTCGATCACGCCGCCGCCGATCATCAGGGCCAGGCCGGCGCCGATGTAGGGCCCCATGGAGTAGACCGCGAGCGCCCGGGCCCGCATGCGCGGAGGGAAGTAGTCCGAGATCATCGAATAGGCGGCGGGCGACAGCGCCGCCTCGCCGACGCCCACGCCGATCCGGGCGGCGAACAGGGCCCAGAAGCTGTTCGCCAGGCCGCAGCAGACGGTCATCACGCTCCAGACCACGATGCCGACGAAGATGATCATCCGCCGGCTGCCCCGGTCGGCCAGCTTGGCCAGCGGGATGCCCATGACGGTGTAGAACAGCGAGAAGGCGATGCCCGCCAGCAGGCTGAACTGGGTGTCGGTGATCGTCAGGTCGGCCCGGATCGGCTCGACCAGCAGGCTCAGGATCTGACGGTCGATGAAGCTGGAGGTGTAGGCGATCATCAGCGCCACGACGGCGAACCAGCCCCAGGCCGGATGCGGCCAGACCCGGGCCGGAGCCGGCGGCCGGGCGGGGTCCTGGGCGGCGGGCGAGAGGGGCGACGTCGTGTCGGTCATGGCCGAGGTCCGCTCAAATCAATCTAAAGGTGAAAGTGAGGAGCGCGGATGATCGGCCGGCGAGCGTCCAGCGCCGGGAGCGGGCTTTCCACCCCCGTTCACGACCTTTCCCCTGATCCGGAAGGATCTCGAAGACGTCGTGAAGCTATGGATCAACATATTGAACAAAAATGTATATTTCCTGCCCGTCAGCCGATCGCCCCCTTGTCGCCATCGCGTTTCATGCGGGGCGCAGAGGGTCTCATGTCCGCTGGAACACACTCAAGCACAGAAGTTGGTCTGATTACAAAAGCTATTTGACAGTCTCAATTCGCCAGTTACATCTAGGCCAGAAGCACCCCGGCTAAACGGGGGCTCATGGGAGGATAAGGCGTGACCATTCGAGGTTCGATCAGCGTATCCGCATTGCTCCTGGCCGCATCGCTGACCGCGACGCCGGTCCTGGCCCAGCAGGCTCCCCAACCGGCGTCCGCGCCGCAGGACGGCGCCACCCAGATCGACGACGTCATCGTCACGGCGACCAAGCGCGAGGAGCGTCTCATCGACGTGCCCGTGGCCGTCACCGCGATCGGCGCCCAGCAGCTTCAGAACTCCGGGGTGACCGACATCCGCGAGCTGACCGGCCTGGCGCCCAGCGTCCAGTTCCAGACGCCGGGCGGCGGGGCTGACTCGTCGATCCGCATCCGAGGCATCGGCACCACCTCCACCAACCCAGGCCTGGAATCCTCGGTCGGCGTGGTGATCGACGGCGTCACCCGGGCCCGCACCGGCGTCGCCCTGTCCGAACTCGGCGACCTGGAGCGGATCGAGGTGCTGCGCGGGCCGCAGGGCACGCTGTTCGGCCGCAACACCTCCTCGGGCCTCATCAACGTGGTGACCCGCGCACCCAGCTTCAACGGCGTCGAGGGACGGCTGGAAGGCACCTACGGCGACTTCTCCAACATGCGTGTGGCCGGGGCGATCAACCTGCCGCTCGCCGACAACGCGGCCCTGCGGGTCGAGGCCAGCTCCGAGACGCGGGACGGCTTCTATCCGGACGCCAACAGCCAGGAGACGCTGGACAACCTGGATCGCCAGTTCATCCGGGCCAAGCTGCGCTACGAGCCGTCCGACACCCTGTCGTGGATGTTCAGCGCCGACTACACCAACCGCGACGAGAACTGCTGCGTGGCCGTGCTGGCCATCGCCGGCCCCACCTACGGCCTGGTCAACAGCCTGGCCGCGGCGCGCGGGGACGTCGGCTACAGCAGCGCCGATCCGTTCGACCGCCAGGCCTCCAAGACCACGGGTCGCCAGAACCAGGAGGACATCGTCGACTGGGGCCTGTCGGCCCAGGCCGACTGGGATCTCGGCTGGGGCACCCTGACCTCGATCACGGCCTACCGCAGCTGGGAGGCGCATCGCTCGCAGGACTTCGACCACTCGGGCGCCGACCTGGGCTTCTTCGCCCCGGACGGCCTGCACCAGGGCTTCGACGTCTTCACCCAGGAACTGCGCCTGCAGGGCACCCACGGCATCGTCGACTGGCTGGTGGGCGCCTACTACTCCGACGAGGACGTGCTGAACGATTCCGCCTACCGGATGGGCGCCGACTATCCGCTGATCTATGGCGGCGCCGCGACCTTCCAGGCCTCGACCCTGGCGGCCTTCACGCCCGGCGACGGCGCCCGCGGCGTCGGCGAGCAGAGCGGGCAGGATCTGTCGTTCTTCACGCACAACATCTTCAACATCACCGATCAGCTCAGCGTGACCGCCGGCCTTCGCTGGACCCAGAACGAGAAGTCGATCCGGTTCTGGGGCGAGAACTTCAATCCGGCCTGCGACAGCGCCAGGGCCACGGGAGACGCCCCGGGCGTCACCCGCTTCTGCGCGCCCTTCTGGGACACGCGGATGAACCCGGCGGGGGACTCGGATTCGCGCACCGAGGACGCGATCACCGGCACCTTCAACGTGGCCTACCAGTTCGCGCCGAACATCAACGGCTACGTTTCCTATTCGCGGGGCTACAAGTCGGGCGGCTACAATTTCGACCGGGCCGGCTTCACCACGCCGGCGACGCCGAACGCCGCCGACCTGGCCTTCAAGGAGGAGACGGTCGACGCCTACGAGATCGGACTGAAGACCGAGTTCTTCGACCGTCGGCTGATCGCCAACCTGGCGATCTTCAAGCAGACCTTCGAGGGCTTCCAGCTGATCGAGTACACGGGCGTGAACTTCGTCGTGCGCAGTCTGGCCGAGGCGGTCACGGAAGGGGCGGAGCTGGAGGTGACCTGGCGGCCGATCGACGGCCTGACCCTCACCAACGGCCTCAGCTACACCGACGCCTACTATCCGAACGACCCGGGCAACTCGACCTACGCGGGCCGGGAGATGGAGCAGTCGCCGGATTGGGTGAACGTCACCTCGGTCACCTACGAGTTCCCGATCTCGGGGAACCTGACCGGCGTGGCCTACATCGACAACCGCTACAGCTCGGAGTTCTTCACCGGGGGCTTCGACCCCAACCGGGTGCAGGGCTCGTTCTCGGTGGCCAACGCCCGCTTCTCGCTCAGGGACGAGGCCGGCGACTGGGCGGTGGACCTGTGGGCCCGCAACCTCTTCGACAAGGACTACTATCGCCGCGTGATCCCGGCCACGTTCCAGGCGGGATCCTACTCGGCCTTCCTAGGCGATCCCCGCACCTACGGGATCACCTTGCGGCGCAACTTCTGAATCTTCTTCGGAAGCTGCTGTCTCCTGAACCAACTGGCCCCGCCGATCCCTCGGCGGGGCCTTTCTTTTCGAGCGATTCAGAAGCCCATCTGCCTGGCCGCGAGGTCGCGCAGGATCTCTTCGGAGCCGCCGCCGATGACGAAGATGCGGGCCTCGCGATAGATGCGCTCGACCCGGTTGGCCCCGGTGTAGGCGCGGCCGCCCAGCACCTGCAGGCTCTCGCGGGCGCAGTGCTCCAGCGTGGTGGTGGCCTGGACCTTCAGCAGGGCCAGGTCGGCGACGGGGGCCTCGCCGCGCGAGAAGCGCCAGACCAGGATGTCCAGGAAGGCGTAGGCCGCCTTCAGGCGCTGGATCATCTCGACGATCTTGTGACGCATGGCCTGGTGGTCGATCAGCCGCTTGCCGAAGGTCTGGCGCTCGCGGGCGAACGAGATCGCTTCAGCGATGCAGGTGCGGGCCATGGCGAGCGTCGCCGATATGCCGCTGAAGCGCTCGATGTTGAACTGGCCGGCCAGGCCCGCGAAGCCGCGGTTCTCGACCCCGATCAGGTTGGCGACGGGGACCTCGACGTTCTCGAAGCTCAGCCAGCCGTTGTTGCGATTGTACCATTGCAGGCCGGGCACGGGGCCGCGGGTGACGCCGGGACGGTCGGTCTCGATCAGCAGCATGGACAGGCCGCCCATGCCGGGACCGCCGGTGCGCACGGCGGTCAGCAGGAAGTCGGCCTTCAGGGCGCCCGAGATCAGGGTCTTGCCGCCGTTGACGACGAAGACGTCGCCGCGACGCTCGGCGCTGGTGGTGAAGCCCGAGACGTCGGAGCCGCCGCCGGGCTCGGTGACGGCGAAGGCGATCTTCTTCTCGCCGGCCAGGACCGGACGGGCGACGCGGTCCAGCATCTCGGGCGTTCCGCCGGAGATGACCGGGGGGAGGGCGATCCACGGCGTGGCCAGGTCGGCGAAGACGACGCCGGAGCCCAGACGGAAGAACTCCTCGGCGAAGAGGATGCGGTGGTACAGGTCCACGTTCTCGCCCGTGCCGCCGAGGTCCTCGCGGAAGCCCATGCCGGAGATTCCGGCCCTGGCCGCCTCGACATAGAGGCTGTCGGGGAAGTCGGAGGCGGCGTCCCAGGCGTCGAGGTTCGGCGCGATGTGCGTATCGACGAAGCCGCGCAGCTTGACGCGCCAGGCGTCGTGTTCGGCGGTCAGGAAGGGGCTGGGCGGCCGCAGGCCGTCGAAGTCCAGCGCCGGGGCCGTGTGATCCGCCATGGTTCCATCCTCCCTATGAACGCCCTCGTCGGCGTCGCTTTCGATTTGATACTAAAAGGCCTCGCCTTCGCCGACAAGGATGGTATTCTAACGCAACCCACTATGGCCTAGACTGCTGTTCGCGAGGAGTGATCCATGGGTTTCGAACCGACCGGCGCGGCGCGCGGGACTCTGAAGGACGCGGCGGCCCCGAACGCCTTCAGGCCGACGCTGAAGCCTTCGGACCATCCCTACATGTCCGGGCCGTGGACGCCGCAGCACCAGGAGCATGACGCCGAGGACATGCCGGTGATCGGGACGATCCCGACCGACATCGACGGGGTCTATGTGCGCAACACCGAGAACCCGCTGCACGAGCCGATCGGCCGCTACCACCCGTTCGACGGCGACGGGATGATCCACGCGATCAGTTTCAGGGACGGCAAGGCCGCCTATCGCAACCGGTTCGTGCGGACCAAGGGCTTCCTGGCCGAGCAGGCGGCGGGCCGGGCGCTGTGGGCCGGACTGGCCGAGCATCCGTCGCTGTCCGAACTGCCGGGCTGGGGCGCCCACGGCGGGCTGAAGGATTCGTCGTCGACCGACGTGATCATCCATGCGGGCGCGATCCTTTCGACCTTCTACCAGTGCGGGGAAGGCTACCGCCTGGATCCCTACACCCTGGAGCAGCTGCCCAATGCGGACTGGTGTCCGCCCGAGGGCATCTCGGCCCATCCGAAGGTGGATGAGAAGACGGGCGAGCTGCTGTTCTTCAACTACTCCAAGACCGCGCCTTTCATGCACTATGGCGTGGTCGGGGCGGACAACCGGCTGAAGCATTTCACGCCGGTGCCGCTGCCGGGCGCGCGGCTGCCGCACGACATGGCGTTCACGACGAACTATTCGATCCTGAACGACTTCCCGCTGTTCTGGGAGGAGAGCCTGCTGCCCAAGGGCATCCATGCGGCGCGTTTCCATCCCGAGATGAAGTCGCGGTTCGGCATCCTGCCGCGGTTCGGAACCGAGGCCGACGTGCGCTGGTTCGAGGCGGACGCGACCTATGTGCTGCACTTCCTGAACGCCTGGGAGGACGGCGACGAGATCGTCATGGACGGCTATTTCCAGGATAATCCGGTGCCGCAGACCAGCCCGGACGCCTGGCCGGGATTCGAGCGGATCATGACCTTCCTGGATCAGGACATGCTGCAGCCGAAGCTGCATCGCTGGCGCTTCAACCTGAAGACCGGCGAGACGGCGGAGCAGCGGCTGGACGACCGGGTGCTGGAGTTCGGGATCATCAACAACCAGTTCGCCGGGGTGAAATACCGCTACGCCTACAGCGCCGTGTCCAAGCCCGGCTGGTTCCTGTTCACCGGCCTAGTCAAGCACGACATGAACACCCAGGAGAGCTGGGCGATCGACTTCGGGCCGAGCGCTACGGGTCCGAACCCGGCTTCGCGCCCCGGATCGGGGCGACCGAAGAGGACGACGGCTATCTGGTGACCTTCGTGACCGACATGATCGAGGACCGGTCCGAATGCGTCATCTACGACGCGCGCACGCCGGCCGAGGGGCCGGTGGCGCGGATCATCCTGCCAGGCCGGATGTCCAGCGGCACCCACGCGACCTGGGCGCAGGGCGAAACCATCCGCGCCGCCAAGGTCGCGGCTTAGGAGCGAGGCGATATGACCACCTACATCCTGGGCGGCTGGCAGTCGGACTTCGCGAGGAACTACGCCCGCGAGGGGCTTGAGATCGGCGACGGCTTCGCGGAGGCGGTTCTCGGCGCGCTGGAGCAGACGGGGCTGGAGCCGGAGGACATCGAGGTCGGCCACGTCGGCAATTTCGTCGGCGACCTGTTCACGGGCCAGGGGATGCTGGGCGGTTTCTTCGCCATGACCGACGAGCGGTTCACCGGCATGCCGGCGTCGCGGCACGAGGCGGCCTGCGCCTCGGGCAGCCTGGCCGTGCTGGCCGCCGCCGCCGACATCGAGTCCGGCCGCTACGGCACGGCCCTGGTGCTGGGCCTGGAGATGATGAGGAACGTGCCGGGGGTGACCGCGGCCGAGCACCTGGGCGCCGCCGCCTGGGCCGGACACGAGTACCTGGACGCGACCTATCCGTGGCCGCGCGCCTTCTCGGACCTGACCGAGGAGTACGACCGCCGTTACGGGATCGACGAGGCCCATCTGCGTCGGATCGCCCAGATCAATTTCGAGAACGCGCGCAACAACCCCAACGCCCAGACCCGCAACTACAGCTTCTCCAACGCCAGCTTCACCAGCGACGACGAGGCCAATCCCGTCATCGAGGGGCGGGTGCGCAAGACCGACTGCGGCCAGGTGACCGACGGCGCGGCGGCCATCGTGCTGGCCTCGCCCGAGCGGGCGGCGGAATACGCCCGGGCGCGGAACATCCCGCTGGAGAGCCTGCCGCGCATCAAGGGCTGGGGTCACCGCTGCGCGCCGATCGACTACGGCCGCAAGATCGCGGCCAGCCAGGGCCAACCCTACGTCTTCCCGCAGGTGAAGCGGGCCATCGACGACGCCGGCCCGGGGCCGGGGTTTCGGCTGGAGCAGATTCATGCGGTGGAGACCCACGACTGCTTCTCGATGACCGAATACATGGCCATCGACCACCTGGGCCTGACCGCGCCGGGCGAGAGCTGGAAGGCGGTCGAGGCCGGCGGACAATCGAGATGGGACGGCAAGCTGCCGATCAATCCGTCG
>NZ_JBNFOJ010000030.1:0-16309 GCF_057364705.1 Brevundimonas sp. CURTG3B2_SDJG | reverse complement strand
CCGTCGCCCTGGACAGCCAGGGCCGTCTCGCGGCCGGCACCTCCACCGGGGGCATGACCGCCAAGCGCTGGGGTCGGGTCGGCGACGTGCCCGTCATCGGCGCCGGCACCTACGCCTCCAACGCCGACGGCTGCGCGGTCTCGGCGACCGGTTCGGGCGAGTATTTCATCCGCGCCACTGTGGCCCGCGACATCTGTCATCGCACGCGGGAAGGCGCGACCGTCCAGGCCGCGGCCGACGCCGAGATCGCCGACGTCGGCTCGATCCGCGGCGACGGCGGCGTCATCGTCATGTCGTCCAGAGGCGAAGCGGCCTTCGCCATGAACACCTCCGGCATGTACCGCGGCGCGGTCTCCAGCGCGTCGCCAGCCGCGGTGGCCATCTACGCCGACGAGAACCTGCGGCCATGAGCCGCCCGGACCTTCCCGGCATCATCCCGCCGCCGCTGATCCTGGCGATCTCGCTGCTGATCGGCTGGGGCCTGAGCCGGATCGTCGCCGATCCGGGCCTGGGCGTCGGCTGGGACGTGCGCCGCTACCTCGCCTTCGCCCTGATCGCCGGCGGCATCGTCGTCGACGGCGCCGCCACCGCCCATTTCCGCCGCCTGGGCACCCGGCCCGAACCCTGGAAGCCGACCACCGCGCTCGCCACCAACGGCCTGTACCGCTTCAGCCGCAACCCGATCTACATTGGCTTCGCCCTGATCTATGTCGGGATCTGCCTGGTCATGGACAGCCTCATCGCCCTCGCCCTCCTCGTTCCGTCGATGGTTCTGGTCGACCGCCTCGCGGTCGTCCGCGAGGAGCGCTACCTGGCCGCCCGCTTCGGCGCCGAATGGGACGCCTACCGCGCAAAGGTCCGCCGATGGCTGTGAACGAGGACGAACTCTCCACGGTCGCTATCGAGGAGTTGGACGCCGCCTGCGCCCTGCCCTGGCCCGAGATGAAGGCCATCACTCCCTGGGGCGACAGCTTCACCGGCTTCGCCCCCTCGGGCCGCGAGATCGAGATCGAGCGCCGCTACCTCTGGGCCCACGAACCGGAGGGCGCCATCGCCGTCGAGGTCGAGGTCCGCGCCGTCGGCGCCCGCCAGGGGGCCGAGGCCAAGGCCCTGATCACCGCGCCGGACTGACCTCTCCGGGCCCACGTTAACCTTTCCCGTTGCCAAGCTGAGCCGTCGCGGCAGAATGCCCGGGCCGCGCCCGGCGGCCTGACCAGCGGGAAGCCCATGTCCTACGGCGCCGACTTCGCCAACGCCGACCCGGCCAACGCGCCCCTGGACGCGCCCATCCTGCTGGGGGCCGATCCGGTCCTGTGGGCCGCGCTTCTGCTGCTGCTCCTGGCCGCCCTGCTGTTGGGCTGGTTTTTGGGCGGTCGCTCGCGGGCGCGCGAAGGCGACGCCACCGCCGCGATCTGGAAGGCGATCGACAAGGCGGCCAAGGACGCCATGAAGGCCGACGACAACGCCCTGCGCGGCAGGGCCCAGGCGCTGCTCGATATCTTGGAGCGCCGGCTGGGCAGGACCCTGTCGCTCGCGGGCGGCAAGGACGGCTTGACCGGCTGCGTCGCCGCCCTGCGCGGCGCTGTCGCGGCCGCCGGCCCGAACCGTCCAGGCCTCACGGCGCCTCCGGCCACGACGATCACGCTCACAGGGACCCTGGTCGCGGCGATCACGACTCCCCGGATGATCACGGCCACGAGGACACGCCGGCCGCAGCCGCCTCGGCGGCCAACATCGTCATCAACGTCTCCCAGTCCGCTCCGCAGCCCGGAAAGCCCGGCCACGACCACGGTCATGACCCTCATCGCCCGCCCCGGGACATGACCGCCCGCGAACAGACCGACGCCCTGCGCCTGGCCGTGGCCGCCTTCAACGAGCACTGGCGGCGCGAGGGCGCCCGCCTGAGCGAACTGCGCGGGGCGCTGGCCGAGCTCTCCGGCTCGGGCGGCGACGGCCCGAACCTCAGCCGCGGCTGATCCCGGGTTCCCCCGACCGCTGAAACGGTCTAGGCCTCAGACATGAAACTCGCCTCGCTCAAGCACGGCCGCGACGGCCGCCTCGTCGTCGTCTCCAACGATCTCGCCTGGTTCACCGACGCCTTCCTGATCGCCCCCACGCTCCAGGCGGCCCTGGACGACTGGGAGCGGGTCGAGCCCGATCTGCGCGCCCTCGCCGAAAGCCTCGAGCACGGCGGCGTGCCGCGCGGCCGGTTCCACGAGCGCGACGCCGCCTCGCCCTTGCCCCGCGCCTACCAGTGGGCCGACGGCTCGGCCTATGTGAACCACGTCGCCCTGGTGCGTCAGGCCCGCGCCGCCGAGATGCCCGACAGCTTCTGGACCGATCCGCTGATGTACCAGGGCGGGTCGGACGGCTTCCTGGCCCCGCGCGACCCGATCCCCCTGGCCGACGAGAGCTGGGGCTGCGACCTGGAGGCCGAGGTGGTGGTGGTCGTCGGCGACGTGCCCCAGGGCGTCAGCCGCGAAGAGGCCCTGTCGCACATCCGTCTGGTCGGCCTGGTCAACGACGTATCCCTGCGCAACCTGATCCCGGCCGAACTGGCCAAGGGCTTCGGCTTCGTCCAGTCCAAGCCCGCCTCGGCCCTGTCGCCGGTCCTGGTCTCGCCCGAGACGCTGGGCGACCGCTGGAAGGACGGCAAGCTGCACGGCGCCCTGTCGGTGCAGCTGAACGGCGCCGACTTCGGCATGGCCGACGCCGGCGTCGACATGACCTTCGACTTCGGGACCCTGATCGCCCACCTGGCCAGGACCCGCTCGCTGTGCGCCGGCACGGTCATCGGTTCGGGCACCGTCTCGAACCGCGACGCCGACGGCGGGCCCGGCAAGCCGGTCGCCGAGGGCGGCCTGGGCTACTCCTGCATCGCCGAGGTTCGCACGGTCGAGACCATTCTCCGTGGGAAGCCCGAGACGCCCTTCCTCAAGCACGGCGACACCGTCCGCATCGAGATGCTGGACGACAAGCACCACACCATCTTCGGCGCCATCGAGCAGACGGTCGGCCCAGTCTGACCGGCGCTTTACGTCGGCCGCGAAAGGGCTAAGCTTCCGTTTGAGCCGGCTGCCGGGGACAGCCGGTTCGGGGGAAGCTCGTGTCGACCGAACAGTTGATTCCGTTGATCGTCGTGGCGGTGGTGTTGCCGCTCGTCCTGCTGCGCAACCGCCGTCCGCGAACCCTGCGGCCCGAATGGATGTGGGTCCTGCCGCTCGTCGTCGTGGCCCTGATCGGCTTCGGCCTGTGGGGCATGTCGCGCACCAGCCAGGGCGCACCGGCCGATCCGGCCTCCCTGCTGATCCTGGCCCTCGGACTGGCGCTCGGCGCCGCGGCCGGCTGGTGGCGGGGCAAGACGGTGGTGATCCACAAGGAGCCGGACGGGACCCTGAAGGCCCAGGCCTCGCCGGCCGGCCTGCTCTTGATCGTCGGCCTGCTCGTCGCCCGCCAAGCGCTACGCCCTTGGCTGGAGCAACACGCCGCTGATTGGCATATCAGCCCCTACGCGATCATCGAGGCCTTCATGCTGTTCGCTGTTGGCGTGGTGGCGGCCCAGCGGATCGAGATGTGGATCCGCGCCCGAAAGATTCAGGCTGGCGGCGCGGACGCCCATGTGGAAATCGAGGCATGAGACGGCCAGTCCTGGCCTTGGGCGTGCTCTGCGCCGCCATCGCCTTCCCCGCCATCGCCCAGGAGCCGGCGACCGCCGCGGCGGAAGACTGGGACCTGACCGTCGACGCCGAGCAGCAGCTGACGTTGGCGACGGTGGATTTCGGCGAGAACGTCGTGGCGCTGCGCTGCAGGGCCGGCGCCTTGGATCTGCTGCTGACCGGCGTTCCCGTCTCGCTGGGAGCCACCCGCGACGTGCGCGTCTCGGCTGGCGCGAATCGTCGCCGAAGACCAGGTCTGGGTGGCGCTGGCCGGCCGGCCCGTCCTGGGTGCGGACGAACCGGCCCGCCTGGCCCGCCAGCTGCGCGCGGGCGGCGAACTGGACCTCCGGATCGACAAGGAGACCGACACGGACCGGGCGCGCCGATATCGCCTGACGACGCCGGCCTCGGCGGCCTCGGTGAATGCGGTGCTCACCGCGTGCGGCTTGCCGGCGGACGAGCCTCGCGATCTCATTCCGCGTTCGCCCATCGACGGCGACACGGTCTGGCGATCCATGCCCGCCGCCGAGTACCCGAACAATCCCGACGCGCTTGGCATCGGCGGCGCCCGCGTCGTGGTCTCCTGTATCGTCGGGCAGGCCATGGAGATGACGGACTGCCGCCTGGAGTCCGAAACTCCCGCCGGTTACGGCTTCGGCGCCAGCGCCCTCGCCGGAGCCCGCCGGGCGGTGC
The DNA here is from genome assembly GCF_057364705.1 of Brevundimonas sp. CURTG3B2_SDJG. Classification (NCBI taxonomy): domain Bacteria; kingdom Pseudomonadati; phylum Pseudomonadota; class Alphaproteobacteria; order Caulobacterales; family Caulobacteraceae; genus Brevundimonas; species Brevundimonas sp. CURTG3B2_SDJG. Next base: position 11,960 of record NZ_JBNFOJ010000030.1, on the reverse strand, counting down.
TCGGTCCGCGGCCGGACGGCGAGGACGTCCGCGGCCGGCTGGTCCGCATCGTGTCGCGGTTCGTGCCGCCGGCGTCCTGAGTTTCGCGATCGGCGCCTCAGACGGTCCTCGCCTGACTGTGACGGCCGCCCGGCGCGGCCTCAGCGGATCTCCGCTGGACGACTTCCGGGCGATCTTCGACGCGGGTTGATGTCGCGCCAAGGCCGGTATAGGTCCCCTCGCATGCGGGCGTGGTGAAACTGGTAGACGCGCCGGACTCAAAATCCGGTTCCGAAAGGAGTGTCGGTTCGAGCCCGACCGCCCGCACCATCTCTCCAGACGAAGGCGACGGACCTCACTGGGGCGGGCGCGCCCTCATGAACGTCCACACCAGACCGGCGCGGCCGCGCTGATCAGGGCCGTCAGCGGGATCAGCGCCCAGGTCAGGTCCAAGGCGTCGCTCTGCGTGAGCGCGAAAAGCCCGCCCAGGATCGCCAGCCCGAAGACGCCGTAATCCAGCACGATCCATCGGCGGAACGTCCGGATCAACGCAAAGCCGGCCAGAAGCGCGATGCTCGCGACGGCCTCCACGAACACCACGAAATCCATCGAATCGAATTCGAGCACGCACGTCCTCCGGCTTGTCCGGAATGGAACGGCTCAGCCCGGAGGCATCAACCTCGTCGAACTACCGGGGCGCGAAGCGCGTAGTCTACGGGAACGGGCCGCTATCGCTTCCAGAGCGCCAGCACGAACAGCGCCAGCGAGATCAGGGGCGCGACGGTCCGCACCGTGTTCCAGCGCGTCCAGTCGACCAGATACGTCCGCCATAGGCCCTCGGCTTCGCCGCCCGAGACGGCGGCCAGCCGGTCGTTCAAGGGCACGTTGAAGACCATGGTCACGCCGAAGCAGCCGATCACGAAGATCACGCTCGCCGCCAGCACCAGCCAGGCGCGCGGATCGCCCAGCGACGTCAGCGACCAGATCGCCAGCGCGACGCACAGCAGGGTCGTGCCCATGAACACGATCATGAAGCTGGGCGTGATCACCGTCACATTGATGGCGTTCATCGCATTGACGCCCTCGCTGGTCGTCACCCGGCCCAGGCCGGCCATGATGAAGGACGAGAAGGCGTAGAAGACGCCCGCGTTCAGCGCCGCGCCCAGCACAGCCAGGAACACGGCGATCGGAACGGCCTTGGCGATCATGACTGCGTCTCCCAGGCGACCGGCGGAGTGTGCGCTCCTCCACGCCCGCCGTGAACCGGAAAGAAAGCCGGGCTTTTTCGCCGCTGTGCGGTTGCGTCGCGCCGCTCCAGCCCGCATCTGGCCCCAATGACCTCCTCCCCGCCCGTCGCCGTCCCCGCCGCCAAGGGCCCGGGGTTCCCCGAGTTCGTCTGCCTGATCGCCTTCCTGATGGCGCTCAACGCGCTCGCCATCGACGCCATGCTGCCGGCCCTGCCGATGATCGGCGACGCCTTGGGCGTCGTGCGCGAGAACGACCGGCAATGGATCGTCACCGCCTACCTGCTCGGCTTCGGCGCCGCCCAGATCGTCTACGGCCCGCTGGCGGACCGCTTCGGCCGCAAGCCGATCCTGATGATCGGGGTCGGCCTCTATGTCCTGTTCAGCGCCTTGGCCGCCTTCGCCCATACGTTCGACATGCTGATCCTGGCCCGGATCGGCACCGGCGTCGGGGCGGCCTCCTTGCGCGTCCTGGCCGTCTCCATCGTGCGCGACCGCTACAGCGGCCGAACCATGGCGCGGGTCATGTCGCTGAGCTTCCTGGTCTTCCTGGGCGTGCCGATCATCGCCCCCAGCCTCGGAGCCGCGATCCTGCACGTCGCGCCCTGGCCCTGGATCTTCGGCGTCCTGGCGCTGGCCGGCGCCTCGGTCATGCTGTGGGCGGCGCTTCGCCTGCCCGAGACCCTGCATGCCGAAGACCGCCTGCCCATCCAGCCCGCCCGCATCGCCGGCGCCTTCCGCGAAGCCCTGACCAACCGTCAGGCGCTGGGCTACACCCTGGCGATGACGGCGATCACCGGCGCCCTGTTCGGCTTCCTGAACTCGTCGCAGCAGATCTTCGCCGACGTCTTCGACGCGGCCGACGTCTTCCCTCTGGTCTTCGCCCTGATCGCCGGCGGCATCGCTGTCGCCAGCCTGCTGAACGCCAGCCTCGTCGAGCGGCTGGGCAGCCGGATGCTCTCCCACTCCGCCCTGATCGGCTTCACCGGCGTCGCGGCGGCCCATACCGCCGTCTCGGCCCTGGGCCTGGAGACCATCTGGACCTTCGGCCTGCTGCAGGCCCTGACCATGTTCTGTTTCGGCTTCATCGCCGGCAATTTCGGCTCCATGGCCATGGAGCCGATGGGCCACATCGCCGGCACGGCCTCCTCGGTCCAGGGCTTCATCTCCACGACCCTGGGCGCCTTCATCGGCTTCTTCATCGGCCAGCAGTTCGCCGGCAGCGCCACCCCCATGGCGGCCGGCATCGCGGTCTGCGGCCTGATCGCCCTGGGCTTCGTCCTGGTCGCCGAGCGCGGCCGCCTGTTCAAGGCCAAACACCTGGCTCCGGCGCCGTCGGCCTCTTGATCTTTTCGGTCCGGCGGGGCGTTGTCCCGCCGATAGGAAACCATCAGGCCTCGAACAGCCCGAACGGCGACAGGCCCCAGGAAGGACCCCGATGATCCGCACGACCGGCCTCGTCTCCGCCCTCGCTCTCGCCTTCGCCATCGGAGGATGCGCCGCCATGCCCGGTTCTGGCTCCGACATGCCGCCGGTCGCCGGCGCGCGCGCCCCGATCCAGTACGTCGTCGACGCCCATTCCTATGCGCGGCCCGAGACGGCGCGGGTGCGCCACGTCGATCTGGATCTGGCGGTGGACTTCGAAAGCAAGATCCTGTCGGGCACGGCGGCGCTGGACATCGACGGCGCGGCCGGGGCGAGCGAGATCGTTCTGGACGCTCGGAACCTGGACATTCGCGCGGTCACCGACGGGACCGGTCAGCCGCTGCGGTTCGAACTGGGCGGCGAGCGCCCGTTCATCGGCCAGCCTCTGACGGTGCGTTTCGCCGCCCCGCTGGCGACCGACGGCGAGACGCGCCGCGTCGTCGTGCGCTACGCCACCCGCCCGGACGCGGCCGCGCTTCAGTGGCTCACCCCGGCCCAGACCGCCGGCGGCCGGAAGCCCTACCTATTCAGCCAGGGTCAGGCGATCCTGACCCGCACCTGGGTGCCCACCCAGGACAGCCCGGGCATCCGCCAGACCTGGTCGGCCCGCATCACGGCTCCGGAAGACCTGAAGGTGGTCATGAGCGCCGAAATGCTGACGCCGGAGGGCGCGCAGCACGGCCCCGGCGTGCGCACCTGGGCCTTCCGGATGACCAATCCGGTCCCGCCTTATCTGATCGCGCTGGGCGTCGGCGACGTGGCCTTCGAGGCGATCGACGAGCGCACGGGCGTCTGGACCGAACCCTCTCGCCTGCACGCCGCCCACGACGAGCTGACTCCGACCGCCGAGATGGTCGACGTGGCCGAGCAGCTGTACGGCCCCTACCGCTGGGGCCGCTACGACCTGCTGGTCCTGCCGCCGTCCTTCCCGTTCGGCGGCATGGAGAACCCGCGCCTGACCTTCGCCACCCCGACCATCATCGCTGGGGACCAGTCCCTGGTCAGCCTGGTCGCGCACGAGCTGGCGCACTCGTGGTCCGGCAACCTGGTGACCAACGCCACCTGGGCCGACTTCTGGCTCAACGAGGGCTTCACCGTCTATTTCGAGAACCGGATCATGGAGCGGCTGTACGGCCGCGACCGCGCCCTGATGCTTCAGTCCCTGGGCTGGGGCGACCTGCAGACGACCCTGGCCGACCTGCCGCCCGCCGACACCCGGCTGAAGCTGAACCTGGACGGCCGCGATCCCGACGAGGGCCTGACCGACGTCGCCTATGAAAAGGGCGCCGCCTTCCTGCGCACCATTGAACGCATCGTGGGCCGCGAGCGCTTCGACGCCTGGCTGAAGGGCTATTTCGACCGCAACGCCTTCCGGCCGATGACCACCGAACTGTTCCTGGAGGACATCCGCGCCCACCTGATCCGCGGCGACCAGACCCTGGAGCGCCAGCTGATGATGGACGACTGGATCTATCAGCCGGGGATGCCGTCCAACTGGGTCCCGCCGGTGTCGGACGCCTTCGTCCCCGTGGACGCCGCCGCGGCGGCCTTCGACGCGGGCGGCGCGGCCTCGGCCATCCCATGGGCCGGCTGGTCGACCCAGGAGCGCCAGCGCTTCATGGCCTACCGCCCGGCCGGCCTGGCCGCGGGCGAGGACTGGCTGACCCCGGCCCAACTGGCCGACCTGGAGGCGACCCTGAACCTGCGCGAGGAAGGCAACGCCGAGGTCCTGTTCGGCTGGCTGCAGATCGCCATCCAGCACCGCTACCAGCCCGCCGTCCCCACCCTGGAGCATTTTCTGACCACCCAGGGCCGGCGCAAATTCGTCCTGCCCCTGTTCACCAGCCTGTGGGCCGAGGGGGACTGGGGCCGCCCGATCGCCACCCGCATCTACGCCCAGGCCCGCCCGGGGTATCACCCGGTGACCTTCAACTCAGTCGACGCCGTGGTGGGGAGGCCGCGGTAGGGGGGCACGGAGCAGGGTGCCTTCAGTCCACTCAATCTTCTTCATCGTCATGGCCGGGCTCGTCCCGGCCATCCATGATCTCTGACTTCAACCATCCGCGCTCCGCCCTTCGGCCGCTCGCGTCCATGGGTCCCCGGGACAAGCCCGGGGATGACGCGAGATGAAGTCAAATCTCCCTCGCCGCCATGTGACCACCCCTGCCTTGGCTTCGCGCCTTCCGAACACTAGGTTCCGCGCGACATCGGCGAGCCAACGCCGAACGCTTCCTTCAGGAGACGACCCATGCACGACGCCCCCCAATCCGAGGCCGCCGCCCGCCTCGACCAGGAGAATCCGCTCGGCGTCGACGGCTTCGAGTTCGTGGAGTTCACCGGCCCGGATCCGGCCGCCATGGTCGCCCGTCTGGAACTGATGGGTTTCACCGCCACCCATGTGAACCCGACCAATGACGTCGTCCGCCTGAAGCAGGGCGACATCACGCTTCTGGTCAACCGCTCGCCCAAGGGTCAGGCGGGCGAGTTCGCGACCGAGCACGGCCCCTCGGCCAACGGCATGGCCTTCCGCGTCGCCGACGCCAAGGCGCCTTCGAGGGCGCGGTCTCGCGCGGCGCCCGCGCGGCTCAGGGCCACGACGGCGGCGCCCTGGGCGGCGGTTATCCCTATATCCTGCAGGGTATCGGCGGCTCGCTGCTCTACATCATCGACCAGTACGGCGAGCAGGGCTCGCTCTACGACGGCTGGGACGAGATCGAGGGCTGGGAGGAGGCCGAACGCAAGAACTCGGTCGGCCTGTTCATGCTCGACCACCTGACCCACAACGTGCGCCGCGGCCAGATGCGCACTTGGTCGGGCTTCTACGGCGACGTCTTCAACTTCGAAGAGCAGAAGTATTTCGACATCAAGGGCAAGGCGACGGGCCTGTTCTCCCAGGCCATGATCGCGCCGGACCGCGCCATCCGCATTCCGCTGAACGAAAGCCAGGACGAGAACTCGCAGATCGAGGAGTTCCTGCGCCGCTACAACGGCGAGGGCATCCAGCACATCGCGCTCGCCACCGACGACATCTTCGAGACGGTCGAGGAGATGAAGCGCCGCGGCATCCCCTTCCAGGACACCATCGAGACCTATTTCGAACTGATCGACAAACGCCTGCCGGGCCACGGCGAGGACGTGGAGCGGATGCGCAAGAACCGCATCCTGATCGACGGCTCGGACCAGGACGGCCTGCTGCTGCAGATCTTCACCCAGGACACCTTCGGCCCGATCTTCTTCGAGATCATCCAGCGCAAGGGCAACCAGGCGTTCGGCGAGGGCAATTTCCAGGCCCTCTTCGATTCCATCGAGCTGGATCAGATCCGGCGCGGCGTCATCAAGGTGGATGCCTGATCCCGCATGAGTGGGTTCCGCTTCGGCCCGCCGGCGTGGCTTCCCTGGCTCGGTCCGCTTCTGGCGGCCGGCGTCGGGGCCCTGGCCGGCGAGTTCTGGCTTGGCGGGGGCTTCTGGACGGTGCTGGCCGCCGCCCTCGTCTGCGGCTTCGCCCCGATCATCGGCTACCGCCTCTGGAAGTGGCGATGGCACAGGAAGGGGTGACGGCGGCTCGCTGAGTCAGACGTTTCGGCGTCCCGCTTCGAGCACCCTCTCCTTCAGCACTTCCTCCAGCCATTCGGCGAACACCTGGACCCGGCGGGACAGGTGCTGCCGGTGAGGGTAGAGCAACGTCACCGGCATGCGCTCGGCGCGATGGTCGGGCATCACCTCGACAAGTTCGCCCGCGTCCAAATGCGCCTGGACGTCGTAGGCGGGGATTTGGATCAGGCCCAGGCCCGCCAGGCAGCACGAAATATAGGCTTCGGCGCTGTTGACCGTGACCCGGCCTCGCATAGGAAGGGACCGCACGCCGTCTTCCGTCAACCAGTCCCAGGTCTCGCTCCGCCCCGTCGAGGGCGAGGCGTAGTGAACCGCGTGGTGCGAGGGCAGGTCCGCGGGCGTTTCCGGAACGCCGTGGCGGGCCAGGTAGTCGGGGCTGGCCACGTTGATCAGCGCCAGGTCGCCGAAGTGCCGGGCGATCATGCCGGAATCGGACAGCGGCCCGACCCGTAGCACGCAGTCGATGCTGTCCTCGATCAGGTTCACCGCCCGGTCGGTCACGCCCAGATCGATGTCGATCTCCGGATATCGCGACAGGAAGCGAGGCAGGGCGGGCGCGATAATCAGCCGGCCGATCCGGCCGGGTACGTCGACTCTCAGCCGGCCTGACGGCCCTCCGCCCTCGCGCCGGAACAGGCTCTCGGTGTCCTCGACATCGGCGATCACCGACAGGCACCGGTCGTAGAAGGCCACGCCGTCCTGCGTCGGAGCCACCTTCCGCGTCGTCCGGTGCAGCAGTCGCGCACCAACCCGGCTCTCCAGTTCGATCACCGCCGCGGACACCGACGAGCGTGGCAGGCCCAAGCCGTCGGCGGCGCGGGTGAAACTCCGGCACTCGACCACGCGTGCGAAGATGCGGAACAGGTCGATGCGGTCCACGGGCGGTCCTGATTAGACGTCGATCCTGACAAGTCATGTCAGAACTAGAAGCTTTATCAAGAAAGCCCGAACGGCATTCTCTCCGGACAGGCGGTCGCGCGGTGCGGCCGCGCCAGAAGGGCCAACGCCATGACCGACCACAGCATCAAGGGTAAGACCGTCCTCATCGCCGGCGGCGCCAAGAACCTGGGCGGGCTGCTCGCTCGAGACCTGGCGGAGCAGGGCGCCCGGGCCGTCGCGATCCATTACAACAGCGCCCCGGCCCAGGCAGACGCGGAAGCGACCCTGGCCGCGGTTCGGGCGGCCGGCGCGGAAGGCTTCGCTTTTCAGGCGGATCTGACCACCGCCGCCGCGATGGAAAAACTATTCGCCGACGCCCGTGCCGCGATGGGTTCGATCGACATCGCGGTGAACACCGTCGGGAAGGTGCTAAAAAAACCGATGGTCGAGATCGGCGAAGCCGAGTTCGACCAGATGAGCGCGGTGAACTCCAAGTCCGCCTTCTTCTTCCTCAAGGAAGCGGGCAAGGCCGTGAGCGACAACGGCAAAATCTGCACCTTGGTGACCTCGCTGCTGGGCGCCTACACCCCCTTCTACGCCGCCTATGCGGGGACCAAGGCCCCAGTCGAGCACTACACCCGCGCCGCATCCAAGGAACTGGGCGAGCGGGGAATCTCGGTCACCGCCATCGGCCCGGGACCGATGGACACGCCCTTCTTCTACCCGGCCGAAGGCGCCGACGCCGTGGCCTATCACAAGAGCGCCGCGGCTCTATCCCCGTCCTCCAAGACGGGGCTCACGGACATCGAAGACATCGTCCCCTGGATTCGTTTCCTGGTTTCGGACGGCTGGTGGATGACGGGCCAGACCATCCTCGTGAACGGCGGCTACACGACCAAGTAGCGCCTTCGGCGCGGTCGCCCCCCAACCGGGCTGGCCGCGCCATCCCTTGGCAAGCAAAAGGAAACGGGTCGTGACGAACGGTTATCAGCCGCTCTTTGACGCACAGAAGGCGCACTTCCTCAGCGACGCCACCAAGGGCTACGATTGGCGGATCGACCAGCTGGATCGCATGGAACGCCTGCTGGTCGACAACCAGCAGGCGTTCTGCGACGCCCTTCGCCAGGACTTCAGCAAACCGCCCTTCGAACAGCTGTTCGAGATCACCGTCCCGCTCGGCGTGATCGACTACTATCGCCGCAATCTGCGCGAGCTGATGACGCCGCAGCCGGTGGAGATACCGCCCGGCCTGGAGGCCACGGGCAACCGGGGCGTCATCTACAAGGAGCCCTATGGCGTCACCCTGGTGATCGGACCTTTCAACGCTCCAATCCTGCTGCTGCTTGACCCGGCCATCGCCGCCCTCGCGGCCGGCAACCCGGTGATCCTGAAGCCGGCCAACACCACTCCGGCGACCGCCGCCCTCTTCCAGAACCTGATTCCGCGCTATTTCGCGTCCGAGAACGTCGCGATCGTAACCGGCGGGCGCGAGGAGATCGGCACCCTGCTGGAGCTGCCGTTCGACTTCATCTTTTTCACCGGCTCCTCGGCCGTCGGCAAGGTGGTGATGCGCGCCGCCGCCGAGCATCTGACGCCGATCCTGCTCGAGCTGGGCGGCCAGAACCCAGCGATCGTCGATAGAACCGCGAACCTGGACATCGCCGCCGACCGTATCGTCTGGGGGCACAACGCCATCTCGGGCCAGTGGTGCATCGCGCCCGGCTACGTCTGCGTGGACGAGAGCGTCGCCGACCTGTTCGTCGCCAAGCTCAAGGCCTCGATCGTCAGGATGTACGGGGAAGACCCGGCCCTGAGTCCGGACTTCGCCCGCATGATCACTGAGCACGACGCCGAGCGGGTGGCCTCCTACATCCTGCCGGAAAAGGTCGTCCACGGCGGCCGCTTCGATGTGAAGGCGCGTTACGTCGAGCCGACCCTGCTCTACCCCTCGGACTGGAGCGACCCCGCCCTGCAACAGGAAGTCTTCGGCCCGGTGCTGCCGATCCTGGCCTACCGCGACCTGGAGACGACGCTTGGCATCATCAAGCGCAAGCCCAAGCCGCTGGCGGCCTATGTCTTCAGCAAGGACCAGACGACGATCGACCGAGTCCTGGGATCGCTGTCCTTCGGCGGCGGCTGCGTCAACCAGACCAACCTGCACTGCTGGATCGACAGCCTGCCCTTCGGCGGCGTCGGCGCCAGCGGCATGGGCAAATATTATGGCAAGGCCGGGTTCGACGCGCTGTCCAACACCAAGGCGATGCTGATCGGCAACCCGGATCTGGAACTGGATGTCTTCCCGCCCTACGCGGGAAAGGACATCGAAAAGAACCTGAGCGTCTTCTCGGCCAGACCGGCCTCCGGATAGGTTGCCGAACGCTCCGCGGGCGGGCGAGGCCTCGCGCTCATCGACGTCCCTTGCGTTCTCCGCGCCTCATGGGCATCGGGCTTCGGCCGTGCGGCTCGTCAGGCCGATGTCCGCGACGGCGAGCTTCTGCGCGGAGCCGGACCTCAGCGCGAACGGCGTCTCGATCGCCGTCACCCCGGACAGGTCCGGGCTGAAACACGACAACGGCACCCGAAGGCTCATCCAGACGCCTGGACGGGCGTCCGCCAGCAAGGGCGCGATATCGACCCATTGACGGCCGAAGCCGAGTTCGAGCGGACCGGACAACGGCCCGTCGGGGCGGATCGAGAAGGCGAGGACCATGTCGCCGTTCCGCTGTCGGGAAAGATCGACCGCAGGCCCGGTGATGAGGGCTTCGGCCGGTCCGGTGTAGGTCAGGGCGAACGCGCTCTCCTGCGCCGCCCCGTCGGTGGGCCGCACGGACAGCGTCCCGCGCGGGCTGGAAGCCGAGAGGACGCCGCCGACCCGGCTGTCGCCGCCCTCGTCGCGCAACATCAGGGACCAGGGCGACTGGACACGGCCGTCGGTGAAGTAGGTGTCGGCGTTGCCGCGGACAGCGGATACGCCAGGATCCTCGGACAGCACGCCCACAGGGGCCGGAGCCGCATAGCTGAGGCCATATCCGTACGGGAACTGGGGAGCGTAGCCGGGCTCGCCGACGTTCAGCACGTCCTGTCCCGCGTCCCGGGGCCATGAGAACGACAGACGGCCGGTGAAGTCGAAGGCCGCGCGGCCGTCGGGACCCGCGACCAGCACGTCGGCGACCCCCGCGCCTTCCGTTCCCGGCAGCCAGGCGGCCACGAAGGCGTCGGACGCGTTGATCTCGGGATTGGTCCACAGAGGCCGGCCGCTGAGGAAGACCGAAACCGTTGGAATGCCGGCCGCCTTGTATCGGCGCAGCAGCTCGAGCGACTCCTCGGGGCCGAAGTCCAGGGTTTCGATGTCGCCCTGGAACTCCGCATAGGGCGTCTCGCCGAAGACGACGATGGCGACGTCCGGCCGGGTCTCCCAGGCGCCGTCCGCGCTGAGCTCGGCCGTGCCGCCGCTGGCCTTCACCGCCGCCTCCAGGCCCGCCCAGATGGAGACGCCGCCGGGGAAGTCGGCGTTGGTCGTCCCCGTCCCCTGCCAGGTCACCGTCCACCCGCCCGCCGCCTGACCGATGGCATCGGCCGCCTCGCCGGCGACCAGGACCGCGCGCCGGACGGATGGGCAGCACGCCTTCGTTCTTGAGCAGGACCAGCGACTTGCGCACCGCCTCCCGCGCCAGGGCGCGATGCGCCTCCGAGCCGAAGAGGTCGGTGCGCCCTTCCAGCGAGCGATCGCGGTCGAAGACCCCGAGCTTGTACTTGACCCGCAGGATGCGCCGCACGGCGTCGTCCAGCCGCGCCGCCGGGATCTCGCCCGAGCGCGCCTGGGCCAGGGTGTTGAGATAGAGGCCGCGCCAGCTGTCGGGGGCCATGAACATGTCCAGGCCCGCGTTGATGGCCTGGGGACAGCTTTCATTGCTGCAACCCGGGATCTGGCCATGGGCGTTCCAGTCGCCGACCACGAAGCCCTGGAAGCCCATCCGGTCCTTCAGGACGTCGGTCAGCAGCGACCGGTTGCCGGTGATCTTGACGCCGTTCCAGCTCGAGAAGGACGCCATCACCGTCAGGACCCCGGCGTCGATGGCCGGGACGTAGCCCTGGGCGTGGATGCCGACCAGTTCGGACTCAGGGATCACCGCATCGCCCTGATCGACGCCGTCGGCCGTCCCGCCGTCGGCGAGGAAATGCTTGGCCGATCCTGCGATGCGGTCCCGCGCCAGGGGCCGACCGGCGACCAGCGCCCCCTGGAGCCCGCGCGTCATCGGACCGGCGTAACTGGCGACGATCTCGGGATTCTCGCCATAGCCTTCATAGGCCCGCCCCCACCGATCGTTCCGGGGAACGGCCAGCGTCGGCCCGAACGTCCAGTCCGCGCCGGAGGCGACCACTTCCTGCGCGGTCGCCGCGCCGATCCGCTCGATCAGGCCGGGATCGCGTGCGGCGCCCAGGCCGATGTTGTGCGGAAACAGCGTGGCGCCGACGATGTTGTTGTGCCCGTGGACGGCGTCGATCCCGAACATCAAGGGAATGGCCGCGCCGGGTCGCGCCGCCGCCGCTTCGCGGAAGGCTTGCGAGAGCGCGGCCCAGTCCCGCAGCGGAGCCCGCTCGTTCCCGCCCGGCGCCGAGTTGCCGCCCGCCAGGATCGACCCGATCGGATAGGTCGCCAAGTCGGTCGGGGCGATGGAGCCGATGTCGGCCTGGATCAGCTGGCCGACCTTCTCCTCGATCGTCATGCGCGCCATCAGGCGTCGTCAGGGCCTCGGTCCGCGGCGTCGGTGATCGCGGCCGGGCTGGCGGCGGCGGGCCAGGCCGAGGGATTCGCCGTCG
>NZ_JBNFOJ010000029.1:0-17146 GCF_057364705.1 Brevundimonas sp. CURTG3B2_SDJG | reverse complement strand
AGCCGCCGCTGGCCGCGCGGCCCAGGCGAGGGCACCCAGGCGGGCGCGCCAGGGACGTCCAGCCGGATCGATCCGCGCCCCGACGGCCAGATAGCGGTTCAGCGCCCGCTCGAAGCCTTCCGCGTCGCCGTCCAACTCATCCGAGAACAGGGTCGCCGACAGGATGTCGAACGTCAGCCCTGACATCTCGCTGTCGATGTTCAGCACCCGCGCGCCATGCTGCAGGCCCCAGCCGGCGACCCGGCGCTCGCAGACCTCCGCCATGCGCGCCGCCAGGGTCTGGGTGCGGGCGGGGGTGAACAGGGGAGCCATGATCCTTCGGGCGCGACGCCAGACCTCGCCTTCGGTCAGCAGCAGGCCGTCGGCCAGCATGGGACCCAACACCCGCCGCTGCAGGGCGCCCTTCTCGTAGTTGACGGCGTTCTCGGTCAGGACGTGGCGCACGCCCTCCGGGTGGCTGACCACCATCATCGCGCCCAGCGGCCCCTTGCCGTACAGCTGGGGCTCGCGGAAGTGGCGCTCTGACCACATCAGCAGGGGATCGCGCCAGCCCACCCACAGGAACTCCACGAACCCCAGCGGATGATCGCGCCGGGGCGGGGTCCAGGGCCGGAAGGTCTGGGAGCCGTCAGCCATGACGGAAAGCTAGGCCCCGATCGCGACCGGGAAAAGGCGGCGCCTCACTCGGCCGCAGCCGGTTTCCAGGCCCGCATCTCGGCGATCTCGCGGGTCTGGGCGTCGATCACAGCCTGGGCCATGCGGCGGATCTCGGGGTCGCGCGAGTCCTTCAGCGCCACCTCGGCCATGGCGACCGCGCCCTGGTGGTGGGCGATCATCTTGGCGATGTAGGCCTGGTCGATCGTCTCGCCGGACGCTTCGGCCATCAGCCGGTGCATCTCGCTCTCCGACGCCGCGAAGGCCCGATCAGCCGCCGTCGGTCCGGAGGCCGGCGCGTGTCCGCCGTGCCCGCCCTCGACCTCGGCCGTCTCCTTGACGATCGCCGCATGGTTCGCCGTGGCGGTGTCGCGCAGCGCCTGCTGCACCGGGTCGCCGCCGCCGTCGCAGGACCCCAGGACCGGCGCCAAGGCCAGAAGCAGGAACGCCAGGACGGGAGCGAAGCGCATCGGAGCCTCCTAGGGAATCAGGTCGCCAGCCAGTTCGGCATCCAGCCTTCGTGCATCTCGCGCAGGTGATCCAGCGGCAGGCGGAACAGCTCGCCCTTGGGTCCGGTCGAGGCGAAGTCGCGGCCCTTGGCGCGGCCGACCACCGAGGCGTGCAGGCCGGCGGCCTGGGCCTTGGCGATCAGATCGGCCGCATCGGTCACCGCCGTCAGATAGCGCGCCTGGTCCTCGCCAAACAGCAGGACGTGAGCATGCGACGCCGAGGTGGCGTCCAGCTCGACGCCGACGTCCGAGGCCAGGGCGATGTCCGCCGCAGCGCCGATCAGGCCGCCGTCCGACAGGTCGTGCACCACGGTCAGTTCGCCCGCCTCGATCAGGCCGCGCACGAAGTCGCCCGTCTTGCGCTCCAGCTTCAGGTCCACCGGCGGCGGCGCGCCGTCTTCGCGGCCCAGCACCTCACGCAGATAGATCGAGGCGCCCAGCTCGCCGTGGGTCTCGCCGATCAGCACCAGCACGTCGCCCTCGGCCATTCCGCCGAAGCCGGTCACCGTGTCGTAGTTGGGCAGCAGGCCGACGGCGCCCACCGTCGGGGTCGGCGGGATCGCCGCGCCGTTGGTCTCGTTGTACAGCGAGACGTTGCCGCTCACGACAGGGAAGTCCAGCTCGCGGCAGGCCTCGGCCATGCCGTCGATGGCGCGCACGATCTGGCCCATGATCTCGGGCCTCTGCGGGTTGCCGAAGTTCAGGTTGTCCGTGATGGCGATCGGGCGGCTGCCGACGGCGGTCAGGTTGCGCCAGGCCTCGGCCACGCACTGTTTGCCGCCCTCGTAGGGATCGTTCTGCACGTAGCGCGGCGTGCAGTCCGAGGTCACCGCCAGGCCCTTGTCGGTCCCATGCACGCGCACCACGCCCGCGTCTGCGCCGGTGGCTGAATCGTGCAGGGTGTCGGCCATCACATGGCGGTCGTACTGCTCCCAGATCCAGCGCTTGGAGGCCATGTCGGGGCAGGTGACGACCTTGATCACCGCGTCGACCCAGCTCTCCGGGGCCGGGACCTCCTTGGGGTCGAGCCGCGGCTGAAGCTCGGGCTGGACCCAGGGCCGGTCGTACATCGGCGCATCGTCGAACAGCGGCGCCAGCGGCACGTCGCAGACGATCTCGCCGTGGTGCTTCAGCACCAGCCGGCCGGTGTCGGTGGTCACGCCGATGACGGCGGCGTCCAGGCCCCATTTCTTGAAGATGCGGTGGCCGTCTTCCTCGCGGCCCGGCTTCAGCACCGCCAGCATCCGCTCCTGGCTTTCCGAGAGCATCATCTCATAGGCCGTCATGCCGGTTTCGCGCTGGGGCACGGTGTCCATGTTCAGCTCGATGCCGACGCCGCCCTTGCCGGCCATCTCGACCGAAGAGCTGGTCAGGCCCGCGGCGCCCATGTCCTGGATCGCGGCCACGGCGCCCGAAGCCATCAGCTCCAGCGTCGCCTCGATCAGCAGCTTTTCGGCGAAGGGATCGCCGACCTGCACGGTCGGGCGCTTCTCGTCGGAATCCTCGTCGAACTCCGCGCTGGCCATCGTCGCGCCGTGGATGCCGTCGCGGCCGGTCTTGGAGCCGAAATAGACCACGCTGAACCCGGCGGCGGGGGCGGCGGAGTAGAAGATGCTGTCGGCCTTGGCCAGACCGACGCACATGGCGTTGACCAGGATGTTGCCATTGTAGCCGGCGTGGAAGTTCGTCTCGCCCGCCACGGTCGGCACGCCGACGCAGTTGCCGTAGCCGCCGATGCCCGAGACCACGCCCGAGACCAGCCGCTTGGTCTTCTCGTGCGACGGGTCGCCGAAGCGCAGGGCGTTCAACAGGGCCACGGGCCGGGCGCCCATGGTGAAGACGTCGCGCATGATGCCGCCCACGCCGGTCGCCGCGCCCTGGTAGGGCTCGATGAAGCTGGGGTGGTTGTGGCTCTCCATCTTGAAGATGCAGGCGTCGCCGTCGTCGATGTCGATGACCCCGGCGTTCTCGCCCGGTCCGCAGATCACGCGCGGGCCCTTGGTCGGGAACTTGCCCAGGTGGATCTTGGAGGATTTGTACGAGCAGTGCTCGGACCACATCACCGAGAAGACGCCCAGTTCGACCTGGTTGGGCTCGCGTCCCAGCCGGTCCAGGACGACCTGATATTCGTTGGGGGCCAGGCCGTATTCGGCGGCCAGTTCGGCCATGGTCTTCTGGGGAGCGCTCATGGCCGGGCCTCATAGCCGGACTCGGCGCGGAAGGTAAGGTCAGGCCGGTCGTTCGACGGGCGGACGCAGACGGAAGGTCAGCACCGCGGCGCCGATCAGCAGCCCCGCTCCCGCGACGATGGCCGCGCCGGCCAGCACCCCGTTGCGCTCCTGCTCCGCCGTAAAGACGCCCAGCAGGCCCCAGGCGACCGGCAGGGCGAAGGCGGGGGTCCGCAGCACCAGGTCACGCCCAAGCGCCATCGCCGCGACGATCAGCACCGCTGCGACCGCCCAGGCCGTGGGCGAAAGCGCCGCGGGCAGGGCGCCGTTTCCGGTCAGCACGGTCAGCAGGTTGACGGGCGCGGCGATGCTCAGCCAGCCGGCCAGCAGGGCCAGGGGCCAGACCACCGTCCAGCGCTCGAGGTCTCTCCGGGAAAGCGCGCGGATCTCGCCCGCCGACGCCAGAAGCGGGATCAGCAGCGCCAGCAAGGCGCCGAAGATCAGCACGATCGTGGCGGTCTCCCAGTCCAGGGCCGCCGCCACGATCCACAAACCGATGCCCGCCAACGCCGCGACCGACGGCCAGCCCAGGCGGCTCAGCAGCGCGCTCTCGCCCGTCGCCGGCAGCACCTGCCGCACCGCATAGACCAGCAAGCCCAGATAGATCACACCCCAGATCGAGAACGCGAAGCCGGCCACCTTCAGCGTAGCGTCGCTGTCGGCGGCGAACGCCTCGGGGCTCTGACCCCAGCCGAGCAGGATCTGGGCCTGGGCGACGACGACCGCGAAGACGGCCGAGATCAGGACGACAAGCCGGCGGGTCATCTGGGCCGGAGTGGGGCGGACGATCGAAGCCATGACCTGACTACGCGCCGCGAGGCGATTCGGTTCACCCGTTGGTGCGTGGCGGCCTGGCGCTACGCCGCGTTGTAGACGCTCTGGAACAGGATCGCGCCGTCGGCCGAACCCAGCTCGGCCTCGAAGGCGCGGTCCGGGTGGGGCATCATGCCCAGCACATTGCCGCGCGCGTTCTGGATGCCGGCGATGTCGGCGACCGAGCCGTTGGGATTGTCGACGTAGCGGAACACGACCTGACCCTCGCCCTCGATCCGCTTCAGCGTCTCTTCGTCGGCGAAGTAGTTTCCGTCGCCGTTGCCCTGGGTCATGACGACCTCGCGCTGGCCCTGGTAACCCGAGGTGAAGCGCGTCTGGCCGTTGGCGACCGTCAGGCTGATGGGTTTGCAGACATATTTGAGGCCGGAGTTGCGCAGCAGGGCGCCGGGCAGCATTCCGGCTTCGCACAGGATCTGGAAGCCGTTGCAGATGCCGACCACCGCCACGCCGTCGTCGGCGGCCTTCTTCACTGCCTGCATGACGGGCGACTGGGCCGCCATCGCGCCGCAGCGCAGGTAGTCGCCGTACGAGAACCCGCCCGGCAGGACGATCAGGTCCAGGCCCTGGGGCAGTTCGGTCTCCTGGTGCCAGACCATCTGGACCGTCTCGCGGTCGAGCGTTCGACGGCGACCTTGCAGTCGCGATCGCAGTTGGAACCGGGGAAGACGATGACGGCTGCGCTCATGGCGCGGGCGTTTAGCAGGGTTCGTGGCGAATGTCAGGGGCGGAGCGTGAGCCCCTACGGCCTGGCGCCCTCCGGAACCTCACGCCGCAGTTCGGCGAGGAAGGTGGTCATCGCCTCCACCTTCGGCTCCGCCATCCGGCGGGCCGTCTCCGTCTTCAGCTGGCCGGGTATTTCGCGCGCGAACCGTTCGATCTGGCTCAGCGCTCGGTCGTAGTCGGCCGCGTCGCCGGTCGAGGCCAGCAGTCGCGCGGCGCCGAGCGCGCCCAGGAAGTCCAGAGCGTCCGCATCGTGCAGGGCGATCGCTTCGGCCGAGGCGTCCGGCTCCAGCCAGAAGCTGTGTCCCAGGATGGCGGCGCGGACGGCCGGGAACTTCTCCATCGGAAAGCCCGCCTCGCGCAGGAACGGCTCGGCCAACTCGGCCGAGCGCGGCTCGTGCTGAACGCCCTCCTGGCGGAACGGCTCGATCCCACCCCAGTCGTGCAGCATGGCCGCGGCGAACAGCACGTCGGGATCGACCGCCAAGTCTTCGGCTTGGGCGATCCGGATCGCCAGCAGGTAGTTGCGCTCGGAATGTCGCCAGCCCCATCCCGGGTGCTGGAAATGAGCCCGGGCCTGTTCATAGACCGCCGCGCGCCAGGGGCTGTTCAGTGGAATTCCCGCAGCCGTCGCGACGGCCTCGGACATCGGGGCGGCGGCGTCCTGCGCGACGGCCGGCGCGGTCGTAAGCAAGGCGCAGCCCAGAACCGGCAGGACGAGAGTCTTCATGGCGCGCCTCCGTTCGGACGGCCATGATCCCCGAGGCGCCGGGCGTTGGGAAGTGTCTAGGTTTCCACGCGGCGCCGTTGCGACAGCCACGCCACGACCCAGACCGCGAAGCCGCCCAGCGTCAGCCCCACGCCGACCCAACCCGTCGAGGTCCAGCCGAAGCCGGCGGCCACCGCCATCCCGCCCAGCAGCGGACCGACCGCGTTGGCGGTGTTGAAAGCCGAATGGTTGAGGGCCGCCGCCAGGGTCTGGGCGTCGCCCGCCACGTCCATCAGCCGGGTCTGCAGGATCGAGCCCAGTCCGCCGCCGCCGCCGACCAGGAACACCACCGGCAGCACGGCCCACAGATGCCCGGCGGCCAGCGGATAGAGCGCCAGCGCCGCCGCGGTCCACAGCAGCAGCCCGCCCGCCGCCTTGAAGCCGAACCGGTCGGCCGCCCAGGCGCCGACCAGATTGCCGGTCATCAGCCCCAGGCCGAACACGGCGAACACCCAGGGCAGGACGCCGGGGCCCACGCCCGTCACCGCCGTCAGCGTCGAGGCCAGGTAGGCGTAGACCGCGAAGATGCCGCCAAACCCGATCGCGCCTACGCCCAGCGTCAACCAGACCTGGGAGGATTTCAGCGCGCCCAGCTCCCGCCAGGGGCTGGCGTCCGCGTGTGGCGGATCGCGCGGCGCGAACAGGGCCGCCAGGATCATGGTCAGCACCGCCAAGGCGCTGACGATGGCGAAGGTCCAGCGCCAGCCGAACGCATGGCTCACCACATTGGCGACCGGCACGCCGATCACCGTGGCGATGGTCAGACCCAGCAGGATCGTGGACACCGCCCGCGTCCGGTACTTCAGCGGAACCAGGGAGGCGGCGACCAGGGCGGCGACGCCGAAATAGGCCCCGTGCGGCAGGCCGCTCAGGAAGCGGAAGACCAGCATCCACTCGAACGTCGGCGACAGGGCGCTCAGGGCGTTGCCGATGGCGAACAGGGCCATGAAGCCGATCAGCAGCAGCCAGCGCGGCGTCCGCGCGCCCAGCACCGCCAGGACCGGCGCGCCCACCACCACGCCCGCCGCATAGGCGCTGATGGCGTGGCCGGCGGTCGGTTCATCCACGCCCAGGCCGCGGGCGAACTCGGGCAGCACGCTCATCGCGGCGAACTCGGTCACCCCGATGGCGAAGCCGCCCATGCCCAGGGCGGTCAGCACCAGGGCGATCGCGCCCCTGCTCATCGTCCTGGGCGGGGTCGGGAGCGATTCGAGGCTGTCGGCGTCCACGCAGGGCGCCGCGTCGGCGGAAGTCATAGGCGGTCCGGATGAGGGGAGGCGGACTTATTGCGCTGCAACATGGCCCTTTCCGCCTGTCGATCAACCGTCCCCGCCGCGGTCCGACGATCACGCTTTGTGTTCGGCTCTTTCCGGGGCGCCTACCGGGGCTTTCCGACGTACGCCGCCACCCGCCCCAGATCGTTGGAGTCGAATCCCGACCCGTCCAGCGAAGCGTGCGAGCCGTCTCGGTACTTGACCCGGATCGTCCCCTGCATCAGCCCGGCGACGGAGTAGACCGTTCGCACCTCCGCCACCTCGCGGGCCTCCAGGCGCTTCTCACCGCCCAGGGCGTTCCTGACCGTGACGTAGCCGGTCCCGACCTCGATCCGTCGACGCGACATCACGGCGCCGACGCCCAGGTTCAGGGCGAGCAGCCCCAGCCATGCGGCGATGCAGATCGCCCAGACCTTCAACCCCTCGGCGTCGAACGACGACAGAACCAGGTCCGGATCCTTCAGCAGCCCCAGCACGGGCGCCGCCAGGGCGAGGGCCATCAGGCCGTAGCTGGCCAGCGAAAGCACGCCGAGCGGAATGACCCGGTACAGCGGCGACGGCGTCAGGACGTCTCCGGGACGCAGCGCCCCCGATGGTTTGCGCGCCCTAGCCACGGTCAGCCCCTGTTCTCGTAGGTCGCCGTGATCGACGCCTTGGCCAGGGTATGGAAGTGCAGGTTGAAGCCGAACACCGCGCCCGAGTTGTCCGGGGTCACCTCCAGCCGCTCCACGTCCACCGCGAACACCGTGAAGATGTAGCGATGCGGTCCGTGCCCCGGTGGCGGGGCGGCCCCGCCGAATCCCGGGGGGCCGTAGTCCGTGCGCCCCTCCACCGCGCCGGGCGGCAGTCCCTGCGGCGACGCGCCCGTCGCCAACTCGGTCACGTTCGCGGGAATGTTGGCGACCGTCCAATGCCAGAAGCCCGAGCCGGTCGGCGCGTCCGGATCGTAGCAGGTGACGGCGTAGCTCTTCGTCCCCTCGGCGCGCCGACCATCTCAGGTGGGGCGACGTGTTTCCCCCGGCCTGCACCTGCGCGTCGGGCAGCACGCCGCCGTCGGTGATGTCGTTCGAGGTCAGGGTGAAGGTCATGGCGGGGCTCCGAACGTTCGCGTCCGGCCAGCCTAACGCATCGGACGGCGTGTCGTCGCGCCCTGTAAGGCTTCCCCGCGCGATGTCTGGCCCTGGGACGGAAATGCGCTACGGTTTCGCGCTCGCCGCGCATGCGGGCGGGGCGTTTCACCAGGAAGGGCTGTGTCGCAGAAGCTCGTTCATTTCGCCACCGAAGACGGGATTCGCCGCACCGCCCGATTCCGTCGGGATCTGTTCGAGGGGTCGGGCAATCTCGACCAGGACACCCTGGATATCGACGAGGGCTTCGACGCGAGTCCGAACTGCGCCATCGTCGGGATCGTGGACGACGACGCCCTGCTGGCGGTGATGCGGATCCATGTTCTCGCCGGGGGTCTGAGAACCTCGCCGGCCCACCACGTCTTCCCGGACGTGCTCGCCCCAGAGCTGGAGCGCGGCTTCTACGTCGTGGACTCCAGCGGCTTCTGCGCGCGATCGACGCGGTCCAGGGACCGGATCGATGCGGCCTACAGGCTGCTGTCCGCGTCGATCCACATCGCCCGCCGCTTGGCGCCCTCCAAGATGATCGCGACGGCCCGGGGGACCCATGGCCGGTTCTACCGGCATGTGTTCGGCGGGCGCCTGGCCTGCGAGGCGCGGGCCTATCCCGGACGGCGGCATCCGCTGTCCCTGTATATCCAGGACACGCAGGACCTGGTCGCCGGGCTGGAAGCCCGCGGCGAGCGCCGCTTCCTGTTGGACGAAACGGATCACCCTGTCGTGGACGCGGCGCTGAAAGCCGTCCTGGATCCTCACGGAGAAAGCTGATGACGCAAACCGACGTGGTCGCCCCGCCCAGGACCTTGCAGATGGCCGGCGGCGTGATCCGCCACATCGAAAGCCTGATCGCCCGCACCTCGCCGGTGGGCGACCGCTGCTTCTTCGATCCGGCCCAGTTTCCATGGACGGCTCAGGTCGAGGCCGCCTATCCGGACATCGCTCGTGAGTTGGCGGCGCTGCTGGCCGATCTGGACGAGGTGCCGGGCTTCGAGGTGATCTCGACGGACCAGGAGAAGCTCACCAACGACGGCCGCTGGAAGACCTTCTTCTTTCGGGGCTACGGCGTCGATTTTCCCGACAACTGCCGGGCCTGTCCCAGGACCTGGGAGGCCGTGCTCAAGATTCCGCGCATGACCACGGCCTTCTTTTCCATCCTGGAGCCGGGAAAACAGATTCCGCCTCATCGCGGCCCCTACAAAGGCGTTCTCCGCTACCATCTCGGACTAGTCCTGCCCCGACAGCCCGAAGGCGCCTGGCTGGATGTCGGGGGCGAACGGCGTCACTGGGAGGCGGGCAAGAGCCTCGTGTTCGACGACAGCTACGTCCATAGCGCGGGCAATGACACCGAAGACATCCGGGTCGTCCTCTTCGTGGACTTCGTCAGGCCCCTGCCGTTCCCGGTCTCGCTGTTGAACGAACTCGTGATCGGCCTCATCAGCCGATCGCCCTATGTGCGCGAGGCGAAGCAGAACTACGACAATTGGCGCGCGAAACGTCGCAGGCTACGAACGGCGCCGGCGGCCTAGTGCGCCGCGTCCTTGGCCGCCTGGGTGAAGGCGCTGTCGTCCATCAGCCCGCCCGCCAGCGCGCCGGCGAACACCAGGCAGGCGGCCAGCACGAACAGGGCGACCAGCAGCTTGCCGATCCGGTTCACGCCACCTCGATGCGGTAGCTTTCAATCACCGTGTTGGCGAGCAGCGTCTCGCACATCTTCCTGGCCTCGGCGGCCGGATCGGCGGCGCCGTCCAGGTCGAACTCGATCAGCTTGCCCACGCGGGCCTCCGACACCCCGGCCCAGCCCAGACCGTGCAGGGCGCCTTCGACGGCCTTGCCTTGCACGTCCAGCACGCCCGGCTTCAGGAAGACGTGAACCTTGACCTTGGCCATCAGTGCAGTCCCCCTTGGATCACGGTCGGCATGCCCTTCATGATGCCGAGGCGGCGGGCCACCTCGGTGTAGCTTTCGATGACATTGCCCAGGTCGCGGCGGAACCGGTCCTTGTCCAGCTTCTCGCCGGTGGTGGTGTCCCACAGGCGACAGCTGTCCGGGCTGATCTCGTCGGCCAGGATCACCCGGGCGAAGTCGTTCTCCCAGATGCGGCCGAACTCGATCTTGAAGTCCACCAGCTGGATGCCGACGGCGCCGAACATGCCCGACAGGTAGTCGTTGACCCGCACGGTCATGGCCAGGATGTCGTCCAACTCCTGGGTCGAGGCCCAGTTGAAGGCGGTGATGTGCTCTTCGGTGACCATCGGGTCGTTGAGCTCGTCCTTCTTCAGGTAGAACTCGATGATCGAGCGGGGCAGGGGGGTGCCTTCCTCGATGCCCAGGCGCTGGCTCATCGAGCCGGCCACCACGTTGCGGCAGACCACCTCCAGCGGGATGATCTCGACTTCGCGGATCAGCTGTTCGCGCAGGTTCAGGCGCTTGATGAAGTGGTTCGTCACGCCGATGCCGTTCAGGCGCGACATGATGAATTCGCTGATCTGGTTGTTGATGACGCCCTTGCCTTCCAGCTGGGCCTTCTTTTCGCCGTTGAAGGCGGTGGCGTCGTCCTTGAAGTACTGGATCAGCGTGCCGGGCTCGGGTCCTTCGTACAGGATCTTGGCCTTGCCCTCGTACAGCTTCTTGCGCTTGACGTTCATGCGTTCCGGTCCGGATCGCGCCGCCGGAAAAACGAAAATCGCGCGGCCAGATCGATGATCTGGGCGGCGCGATCCGGAATCGGGCGGGCGGGGAAAATTGATCGGGCACTCCTTAGCGGAACCCGGGTCCGGACACAAACCACGGCATTGAGGACACGGCGCAGGACACTCCGCCGCAACCTGTAGAGTTCCGGTTGCGTTCGGCTGGCGGGGGGCTATAGACCACCTCGACCCGCGGCCCGGTTCGGCCGCTTACGGAGCCTTGCGACGCCCATGACCACCTTCGACGATCGGGAAAAGGGCTTCGAGTCCAAGTTCGCCCTCGATCAGGAACAGGAATTCAAGGCCGTCGCCCGCCGCAACAAGCTGTTGGGCCTCTGGGCCGCCGAGAAGATGGGCCTGTCGGCCGAAAGCGCCGACCAATACGCCTCGGCCGTCGTCCGCGCCGACTTCGAGCAGCCGGGCGAGGAAGACGTCTTCCGCAAGATCGCCCAGGACTTCGAGGGCGCCGGCATCAGCGTCTCGGAAGGCGAAATCCGCCGCAAGATGGACGAGCTGGCCTCGATCGCCCGCGAGCAGATCCGCAACGGCGAATAGGCTCCGGTCTTCGGGATCCGAACCCAGGCCGCTCCAGCGATGGGGCGGCCTTTTTTCTTTCGTCATCCCGGCGAAGGCCAGGACGAAGGATCAATCGTCGCGTAGCGCCACCGCCAGCACCGACCACGCCTGCGCCTTGTCGGCGAAGCTGCGCGCCGCGTGCGCCGGGCTGGACGACGGCAGGTCGACCAGCCGGACGCCTCCACGCCCGCCAGAGATCGCCGGCCGATTCGGGCCGCCGTCCCTCCGTTGAAGGCGACGGCGCGCAGGTCCGGCAGTCCGGCGACCAGGCGGCGCAGGTCGGCCGCCTCGGCGTTGCGGATGTCCGCGTCCAGACTGCCCTTCCGTTCGGCGCGAGAGATGACGTCCCACAGCCCGATCCCGGCGGCCTTCAGGGCCGCCAGCCGTTCAGGATAGGGCAGGGCGGCCAGGTCGTCCCGCCCGACCACGCCTCCGACCAGCCGCCAGAACGCGTTGCGCGGATGGCCGTAGTACTGCCCGGCCTTCAGCGAGGCGTCGCCCGGCAGGCTGCCCAGGATCAGCAGCCGAGTGTTCGTATCGACTACGGGAGCGAAGGCGGTCTTGGCGGCAGGCGCCTCAGCGCCCGGCATTTCTCATCCAGCCCACCACCGACAGCCGCGGCCCCTGGGCGTAGGCGGCCACCGGCGCGACGGAATGGTATTGCGGGACCTCGAATAGGGTGAGCGTGTTCCAGCGCGGCGCGTGGCCGCGGATCACGTCGCCCGCGTCGTCGTGGAACAGCAGCTGGCCGCCCCAATCGGCGCGCCAGGCCCGGGTCAGGCCCAGGGTGTAGGCCACCAGCCGGTCGCTGGCCTCGGATCCGACGTCGTTGTGCAGGCCGATGAAGTCGCCGGGCCGGTAGCGGGTCAGCTGGCCGTCCGCCTTGACGATGTCCTGGCGCCCGGTGACGGCGACGCCCAGCTTGACGAAGGCGTCGTTCAGGAACTCGGTCAGCGCATGGATCGGATGCCCCGGGTCGCGGCCGGTCAGATAGGCCGTGATCAGCGGATAGGCCAGGTACAGAAAGCCGTAGCCGGCGCCCGCCTTGGTCATCATGGCCCGCAGCCGTTGTTGCAGCGCTTCCCCGCCCAGGGCGGCGACGTCCTGGCGGGACAGGACGACGGGGCGGCCGTCCTCGCCCTCGAAGGCCAGGTCCCATTCGATGCGGTTCTCCAGCATCGCCGCCAGATGCTCGGCCGAGGCCGGCTCCAGCACGTCGGCGATCTGGACCCATCCGTCGCGCCGGTACGCCGCCGCGCCGCGCGACGTCCAGGTCGGGATTGATCCGGATCGACGTGGTCATCAATGCGTCCCGAACACCCGTGCGAACACCGTGTCCACGTGCTTGGTGTGGTAGCCCAGGTCGAACAGGGCCTCCAGTTCGGCGTCCGATAGGGTGACCCGCTCGTCGGCCTTCAGGAAGTCGATGAACCGGCCCTCGCCGCGCCAGACCCTCATCGCGTTCGACTGCACCGCCGCATAGGCGTCCTCGCGCGACACGCCCGCCTGCGTCAGGGCCAGCATCACCCGCTGGGAGTGGACCAGGCCGCCCAGCAGATCGAGGTTCTTCTGCATGTTCTCGGGATAGATGTTCAGCCGCTCGACCACGTTCGCCAAGCGGTGCAGGGCGAAGTCCAGGTGGATCGTCGCGTCCGGCCCGATGCCGCGCTCCACCGAGGAATGGCTGATGTCCCGTTCGTGCCAGAGGGCGACGTTCTCCATCGCCGGCGTCACCGCCGAACGCACCAGCCGGGCCAGGCCGGTCAGGTTCTCGGTCAGGATCGGGTTGCGCTTGTGCGGCATCGCCGACGAGCCCTTCTGGCCCTTGTCGAAGAACTCCTCGGCCTCCAGCACCTCGGTGCGCTGCAGATGGCGGATCTCCACCGCCAGCCGCTCGACCGACGAGGCGACGACGCCCAGGGCCGCGAAGAAGGCGGCGTGCCGGTCGCGCGGGATCACCTGGGTCGAGACCGGCTCGACCTGCAGGCGCATCTTCTCGGCCACATAGGCCTCCACCGCCGGATCGACGTTGGCGAAGGTGCCCACCGCGCCCGAGATGGCGCAGGTCGCGATCTCTTCCTTGGCCGTCAGCAGCCGGCGCTTGGCCCGCTGGAACTCGGCGTGATAGCCGGCCAGCTTCAGGCCGAACGTCACCGGCTCGGCGTGAATGCCGTGGCTGCGGCCCACGCACGGCGTGAATTTGTGCTCCTTCGCGCGCGTCTCCAGCGCCGCCAGCACCCGGTCCACCCCGTCGATCAGCAGGTCCGCCGACCGCGCCAACTGCACCGCGAAACAGGTGTCCAGCACGTCCGACGAGGTCATCCCCTGGTGCAGGAACCGGGCCTCCTCCCCGACGATCTCGGCCACATGGGTCAGGAAGGCGATGACGTCGTGCTTGGTGGTGCGTTCGATCTCGTCGATCCGGTCGGCGTCGAAGGTCGCATCCTGGCCCTTGGCCCAGATCGCCTCGGCGGCCTCGGCCGGGATCACCCCCAGCTCGGCCATCTTGGTGGCGGCGTGAGCCTCGATCTCGAACCAGATCTTGTACTTGGTCTCCTGCGACCAGATGGCGACGGCGTCGGGGCGGGAATAGCGCGTGATCATGGGCGCGTCGTGTCGGTCGCATGGCCGCGCGAGTCAACCGGCGCCTTGTCCGGCGCGGCGATTTCGGTTCTGGTCCGCCCCGTTTCGAACCCGTGGAGACCTTCGATGAACCGCCGCGACCTGCTCGCCGCCTCCGCCGCCGGAAGCGCCGCCCTGACCCTGCCCGGCGTGGCCGGGGCGCGGGCGCGTCAGGCCTCCGACCGCCTGCGCCTGGGCATGATCGGCGTCGGCATGCGCGGGCGGGTCCTGCTGCGCGAGCTGGTCCGCCGCGACGATGTCGAGGTCGTGAGCTTGGCCGACATCGACGCCTTCACCCTGAACGAGGCGTTGAAGCAGTTCACAGACGCCGGCAAACCTCAGCCACGGCTCTACACAGGCTCCAACGAGGCCTGGCGCGAAATGCTGGCCTCGGCCGATCTGGACGGCGTGCTCATCGCCACCCCCTGGGAACTGCACGCCCCCATGGCCATCGCGGCCATGAACGCTCGCGTCCCCGTCGCCTGCGAAGTCGTGGCCGGGATCACGTTGGACGACCACTGGCGCGTGCTGCGCGCCCAGCAGCAGACCGGTACGCCCTACATGCTGCTGGAGAACGTCTGTTTTCGCCGCGACGTGATGGCGGTGCTGAACATGGTTCGTCAGGACGTCTTCGGAGAGATGATCCACCTGGAAGGCGGCTATCAGCACGACCTGCGGGAGGTGAAGTTCAACGCCGGCGTACCCGGCCAAGCCTACGGCGGCGGGGCGGAGTTCGGCGAACGCGGCTGGTCCGAGGCCCGCTGGCGCACCCAGCATTCGGTCGACCGCAACGGCGACCTCTATCCCAGCCATGGGATCGGCCCCTGCGCCATGTGGGCGAACGTCAACCGCGGCAACCGTTTCACCCGCCTGACCAGCTACGCCTCCAAGGCGCGCGGCCTGCACAACCACGTCGTCGCCCAAGGCGGCGCGGCCCATCCCAACGCCCGCGTGAGCTTCCGCCTGGGCGACGTCGTCCAGACCATGATCGGCTGCGAGAACGGCGAGACCGTCATGCTCAGCCACGACACCAACCTGCCGCGCCCCTATTCGCTGGGCTTCCGCGTCCAGGGCGAGAAGGGCCTCTGGATGGACCTCAACAGGTCCATCTACGTCGAAGGCGAAAGCCCGCAGCCCCACCGCTGGGAGGAGGCCCAGGCCTGGCTGGACCGCTACGATCATCCGCTCTGGAAGGCGCACGCGGCCAAGGCCGAGGGCGCGGGCCACGGCGGCATGGACTTCTTCGTCATCCACGCCTTCGTGGAGGCGCTGAAGGCCGGCGCGCCCATGCCGATCGACATCTACGACGCCGTCACCTGGAGCGCGGTCACGCCCCTGTCCGAGGCCTCGATCGCCGAGGGGAATCGCACCATCGACTTCCCCGACTTCACCGAGGGGGCCTGGCGCGACCGGACCCCGATCTTCGCCTTCGACGACCGCTACTGAGAGAGACCCGGCCATGGAACTGATCGTCGGAAACATCGCCTTTTCGACCTGGTCGCTGCGACCCTGGCTGGTGCTCAAGCGCTGCGGCGCCGAGTTCACCCTGCGCGAGGTCCCGCTCTACGGGCCGGGCTACAAGGAGGCCGTCGCCGCCGTCTCGCCCTCGGGCAAGGTCCCGGCCCTGATTGTGGACGGCGAGACGATCTGGGATTCCATGGCCATCTCGGTCTGGTGCGCCGAACGCTATCCGCACGTGAAGCTGTGGCCCTCGGACGCCAAGGCCCGCTGGCTGGCGCGTTCGGTCGCCTGCGAGATGCACTCGTCGTTCATGGGGCTGCGCTCGGAGTGCGGCATGGGGCCGGACGACGCCGGCGTGATCCACACCATGGTCGGCCCGGATCGGGCCTCGCCGCCGACCGGCGAGGCGACGCTGGCCGACATCCGCCGCCTGGTCCAGATCTTCCGCGAGATGCGCGCCCGCTTCGGCCAGGGTGGCCCCTACCTGTTCGGCGAATGGTCGATCCCGGACGCCTTCTTCACCCCGGTGGCCGCCCGTTTCCGCCACTACCAGGTCGACCTCGCCGCCCACGGCGACGACGGCTCGGCCCAGGCCTATTGCGACGCCCTGCTGGCCCAGCCCGACTTCCTGGAGTGGACGGCGGAAGCTCTGCGTTAACCGCGCGTTCCAACGCGGCCTTAAGACAACGGCGCTATGTGTGGAGCCTGATGGAACGCAGCCGCGTTCGAGGTCAGCCATGTCCATGCCGGTCCAACAGCCCGCCGCCCGCCGCCCCAGCCTGATGGTCTACGGGCTGCTGATCGTCGTCGCCTGCTGTCTTCCGGCTCTGCTGTTGGCGGGGCTCTAGGTTCAGTCGATACTCTAAACTTCGTCATGGCCGGGCTTGTCCCGGCCATCCATGCCCGCCGGCGGACGAAGATTCGTATCGCGCCAGCCTCGGTGCAACGGTGTCTATGGATGGCCGGGACAAGCCCGGCCATGACAGGTCGTGCGTCCATCGGAGTCTGAATGTCGATCAGATCTGGAAACCCTAGCCGCCCGTCGGCTGCACCGCCGCCACTTCCAGCGGCTGCGCGGGCTGCGGCGGGGGCGGCGGAACATAGTCCAGGCTCAGCGAAATCCGCGTCGCCCCGCCCGCCAGGGCGTCCAGAGTGTTCAGCGGCCGGCCGTTCATCCGCTGGTAGATCCAGTAGGCGGCGACCACCTTCTCCACGTAGTCGCGGGCCTGGGGCACGTCGATCGTCTCGATCAACAGCAGCGGGTCCGCCTCCGGCCCCAGCTTGCGCACCGCCGCCATCATCGGGCCGGCCGGCGTTGTACGAGGCGGCCACGCGCAGCAGGTCGCCGTTGATCTCGGGCAGGGCCAGCACGCGGCCCACATAGGCCTGGCCCAGACGGGCGTTGACGTTGGGATTGAACAGCCGCTCGGGATCGCTGACGAAACCGCGGTCGCCGGACAGCTCCGCCGCTGTGGTCGGCATCACCTGCATCAGTCCGTAGGCGCCCGCTCCCGACCGCGCGCGGGCGTTGAAGTCGGTCTCCTTGCGGGCGATCGCATAGACCAGCGACCGCTCGATGACGAAGCCGCCCTCGGGCTCGATCACCGGCTGCGGATACCGGTTGGCGTCGACCCGGCGCGCGTCGCCGTCCGGAGCCGGTGACCCGCGGCCCCAGCGCCCGGCCC